>SSSX01000744.1 GCA_015657735.1 Zoogloeaceae bacterium | reverse complement strand
TGATGGCGCTGCGCTGGGCGAGACAGAAGTCCTTGTTCTTCTTGAACTTCTTGATGCAGCTGAAAATGTAGTCCCAGCGCCCGGCGTTGAGGCCGGCGGAGTGGTTGCGCAGCTCGAACAGGATTTCTTCCATCTCGAAGGTGGCGAGGATGGTTTCGACCAGCACGGTGGCCTTGATGGTGCCCTGGGGCAGGCCGATGTGGTCCTGGGCCATCACGAAGATGTCGTTCCACAGGCGCGCCTCGAGGTGGCTTTCCATCTTCGGCAGGTAGAAGAACGGGCCGGCGCCGCGGGCGATCTGTTCCTTGGCGTTGTGGAAGAACACCAGACCGAAGTCGAAGATGCCGCCGGAGACGCGCTGGCCATCGACCAGCACGTGCTTCTCGTCGAGGTGCCAGCCGCGCGGACGGATCTGCAGGGTGGCGATCTTGTCGTTGAGCTTGTATTCCTTGCCGTTCTCGTTCTTGAACGAGAGTTCGCGGCGGATGGCCTTGTAGATGTTGACCTGGCCCTGGATCTGGTTGTCCCACTTCGGGCTGTTGGAGTCCTCGAAGTCGGTCATGTAGGAATCGGCGCCGGAGTTGAAGGCGTTGATGATCATCTTGGCCTCGACCGGGCCGGTGATCTCGGTGCGGCGGCGCTCGAGGGCCTTGGGCAGCGGGGCGATCTTCCAGTCGCCTTCGCGGATGTGTTTGGTTTCGGGCAGGAAGTCGGGCATCTCGCCGGCATCGATGCGGGCCTGACGCTCGACGCGGGCCTTCAGCAGTTCCTGGCGACGGGGCTCGAAGGCGCGGTGCAGCTTGGCGACCAGTTCGAGGGCTTCCGGGGTGAGGATGGTTTCGTAGCCCGGCTGGAGCGGGGCGTTGATCTGCATGCCGGCGGGGAGGGTGAGGCTCATGGTGACTCCTTGTGGTGAAGGTCAGAAATAGGTCTTGATGAAGTAGACGATGCTCAGGCTGGCGCCGACCGCGACCACCAGGCGGCGCAGCCACACGGCCGGCAGGCGGCGGGCGACGGCGGCGCCGGCGAGGGCGCCGAGCATGGCGGTGGCGATCATCAGCAGCGTGTGCGGCCAGCTGATCGCACCGGCGACGATGAAGGTGGCGGCGGCCACGGTGTAATTGACGGCCGAGGTGAGGTTCTTGAGGCCGTTGAGTTCCTGGATGTCGTCGACGCCCTGGATGGCGAGGGCGGCCAGCGTGAGGATGCCCATGCCGGCGCCGAAGAAGCCGCCGTAGATCGCCACGCACAGCTGGAACAGCAATCCGCCGATGCCGCCCGGCGTGCCGTCGGCCTGGCCGCGCAGACCGATCCGCGCCTTGGCGGCGGCGACGAGGCGCGACACCTGCCCGGAAAAGGCGAACAGCACGGTGGCGGTGAGCAGCAGCCACGGCACCAGGCGCGCGAAGGCGGCGTTGGAGGTGGCGAGGAGCAGCAGCCCGCCGGCGATCCCGCCGACGAAGGAAAGCAGCACCAGCAGCAGCGTCCAGCGCGGATGGCGGCCGACCTCGCGGCGATAGGCCCAGGCGCTCGACAGGCTGGCCGGCCACATCGCCACCGAGTTGCTGGCGTTGGCCATCACCGGCGGCACGCCGGCGGCGAGCAGGGCCGGAAACGAGAAGAAGGTGCCGCCGCCGGCCATGGCGTTCATGCCGCCGGCGAGAAACGCGCCGCCGCCGACGACGAGGGCCTGGGTCGTGTCCATGTCAGCTCCGCCCGTCGATGAAGGCCAGCACGTCGTCCATCGTCCGCCCGGTTGCGCTGGGCGTCACGTCGAGGACTTCCTGCGGCTGGCCGCTGCGGTTGATCCAGAAGCTGGTGTAGCCGTACCAGGTGGCGCCGGCGGCGTCCCAGCCGTTGGAGGTGACGAACAGGATGCGCTCGGCCGGGCAGCCGAAGGCGGCCGGGCCGAGGGCGTAGGCGTCGGCGTGGGTTTTGTACTTGCGCACCGCATCGACCGACAGCACGTGGTCGAAGAGGCCGTGCATGCCGGCGCTCTTGGTGGCGACGCCGAGCATCTCCGGCGTGCCGTTGGAGAGGATGGCGGTGGGCACGCCGGCCGCCTTGAGGGCGCGCAGCACGCCGAGGTTCTCGGGGAAGGGCGACAGGCAGGCGTACTGGTTCATCAGCTGGGTGCGCCGCGGCGGGTCGAGTTCGAGCCCGAGGCGGGCGGCGGCGAACACCAGACCGTCCCGGGTGATGTCCCAGAACGGTTTGTAGCGGCCCGACAGCGTGCGCAGAAGGCTGTACTCGATCTGCTTCTGGCGCCACAGCTCGGCCAGCTGGCTGCCCTTGCCGGGGTACAGCTGCTCGGCCAGCAGGCCCACCGAGTACACGTCGAAGAGCGTGCCAAAGGCATCGAATGCGACGGCCTGGATGCGGGAGGGATGCGCCATGCTGCGAGCTGTCCGAGCGGGTTGGGTGAAGAAATGTTGCACTGTGATTACTGCAATGCAGCGAAGTTTATTGCACGAATAAAGAAAAAAGAAGCCATAATAAAATCAAATGATTTTTTACTTTTAGTATTAAATGAACAGCTTCAAGGAAATCGCCGCCTTCGTCAGCATCGCCACCCGCGGCAGCCTGTCGGCGGCGGCGCGGGCCGACGGCGTGACCCCGGCGATGATGGGGCGGCGCGTCGATGCGCTGGAGGAACGGCTCGGCGTCAAGCTGCTGATGCGCACCACGCGCAAGCTGAGCCTGACCTTCGAGGGCAGCGCTTTTCTGGAAGACTGCCAGCGCATCCTCAACGACCTCGCCAACGCCGAGGCGTCGGTGAGCCTGGGCGGCGTCAAGGCCAGCGGGCACATCAAGGTGTCGGCGCCGGCCGGCTTCGGGCGGCGCCACGTGGCGCCGCTGGTACGCGATTTCCTCGCCGCCAACCCGGAGGTGACGTGCAGCCTCGATCTGTCGGACCGCCTCGTCGATCTGGTCAATGAGGGGGTCGATTGCTCGATCCGCATCGGCGAGCTGTCGGATTCGAGCCTGGTGTCGGTGCGCCTCGCCGACAACCGGCGGGTGGTGGTGGCGAGTCCGGCCTATCTGGCGCGCAGCGGCGTTCCGCAGGCGCCGGACGACCTGCTGCGCCACGACTGCCTGTCCCTCGACCCGCAGCGCGGCTGGGTGTTTGCCGACCCGGAGACGCCCGGGCAGACGCGCACGATCAAGGTGTCGGGGCGCTTCGAATGCAACGACGGCACGGTGCTGCACGACTGGGCGCTGGGCGGCATCGGGCTGGCCTGGCGGTCGATGTGGGAGGTCGAGCGCGATCTGGCCAGCGGTGCGCTGGTGTCGGTGCTCGATGCCTGGGCGGCGCCGCCGACCGGAATCTATGCGGTGTTTCCGCAGAACCGGCGGCTGCCGTTGCGGGTCCGCCTGCTGATCGACCATCTGCGCGGCTACTTCGGGCGGCCCGACTACTGGCGCGGCGCCTGATCGGCGGCGGGCGGCGCGGCGATGCCGACCTCGAATTCCAGCCGCAGCCGGCTTGGCGCCGGGCGGCCGAGCAGCTCGGCGGGCTGGAAGCGCCAGCCGCGGACGATGTCGGCGTAGATGCGCGCGGCGGGGCACAGCGCCGCTTCGCAGCGCGGCACGACGAGATCGACGCGGCCGTCGGCGCCGATGCCCAGTTCGAGCTGGAAGCTGCCGGTCGGCGCGTCGGGCAGCGGCGGCCAGTCGGCCGGGTCGGCGGCGCTGATGAGTTCGGGTTCGCGGCTCAGGCTGGCCAGCGGGTGGTAGGCCAGCGGGATGGCGTCGACCGCCTGGGCGGCCGCTTCCGGCAGCGGCGCGCGGACGGCCGGCACGGGGCCGGGCAGCGTCGGCGCGGGGCTTGCCGGGGCGGGGTGCGCTGCGGGCGGCGCGGCGCTGGCGGCCTGGCGGGGCGGGGTGACGAGCCGGGCGACGAGCCGCGGCGCGGGCGCGCCGGCGTTGCCGACCCGCAGCCCTGCGGCGGGGCGCGTCAGCGCCGTTATCAGGGCCAGATGGGCGATAACGGAAAGCGCCACGGCAAGGCCGAAGCGCCGGGCCGGCGACATGCCGGGGCGTGGAATCTGGATCACCGGATCACCGGATAGCGGGCGCCAATGGAAGTGCGGTGCACGATAGCCCGATCCTTCGCGGGCCGCTTCGCCGCCTGTCGGTGGCGGCTTCCCGTCGGTCGTTCGAGGCTCGCGTTCCGTCTGGCACGGTGTCATCGTAATGTGAAAGGAGATGTGCAATGAAGAAGCAGCGTGGCGTGACGCTCATGGAATTGATGATTGCCGTCGTGGTGGCCGGGATTCTGGCCGCCATCGCGATTCCGTCGTACACCTCGTACATCGCCCGGGGCAAGATCGCCGAGGTGACGGCGGCCCTGTCGGAGGGCAAGGTGCGCATGGAGCAGAATTTCAATTCGTTGCGCAGCTATTACGATTCGACCGGCAAGTGCCCGACGCTGACCGGCCTGTTCTCCGACACCTCCTTCACGATCGGCGTCGCCTGCAACGACACGACCTTCACGCTGACCGCCACCGGCAGCAAGTCGATGAGCGGCTACACCTTCACGATCAACGAATCGGGCGCCAAGACCTCCAAGACGCCGACCGCGTCGGATCTGCTCTGCTGGGCCAAGTCGAAGGAACAGACCTCATGTCCGTAGTCGTCACCGCGCGCGGCCGCCAGACCGGCGTGACCCTGCTCGAACTGATCGTCACGGTGTCCATCGTCGGCATTCTGGTGGCGATCGGGGTGCCGCAGCTGGGTGACTGGGTTCGCCGCAACTCGGTCGGGTCGGCGGCAGATGTCATGCAGAACGGCCTGCTCCAGGCCGAAGGCGAGGCGATCCGGCGCAACCAGCGCATCGAGTTCCTGCTCACCGACGGCAAGCCGGCGGTGTCCGGCATCAAGACCCTGACCGCGGCGGTCAACGGCACGAACTGGGCGATCCGCGCGGTGGACAGCAGCTACGCGCCGCTTGCCGACGAAAGCCAGGCCTATGTGAATGGGTTCGCGATGGGCGACATTGCCACCGACCTGAAGATCGAGGGGCCGGCGAGCATCGTCTTCAACGGCATGGGCCGGGTCACCGACATCAAGGGCGTGGCGATCACCGAATACCAGGTTTTCCGCCTGTCGCGCACCGGCGCCGACCGCGCGATATGCGTTTTCGTGACACCCGGCGGCGGCGTCAAGGCCTGCGACCCGTCGTTCTCGACCGACAAGCCCTTCGCCTGCCAGCCGCTGGTGTCGCTCAGCAAGTGTCCGAAACCGTGACGGGGGCGCCGATGAAAAAGAACAAGGGTCAATCCGGCTACGTGCTGCTCGAGGCGCTGGTGGCCTTGCTGATCTTCTCTCTGGGCCTGCTCGGGATGATCGGCTTCCAGGCGGCGTCGAGCAAGATCGCCACGGACAGCCGCTTCCGCACCGAGGCGGCGATGCTGGCCGACGAGTTGCTGGCCAAGATGTCGGCGTCGACGATCAGTACCGTCGAGTCCGACTACGCGGTGGGCGGGGCGAAGTTCGACGCCTGGCTCAACGAGCGCGTGAAGAACGCGAGCAAGCTGCCGAACGTGACGGTCAAACCGACCTTCGTGCGCTCGGCGACCTCGGAGACGATGCTGGTGACGCTCGAGATCAGATGGACGCTGCCCGGCCAGACGCTCGCCGACAAGGGGCACGAAGTCGAGGGCGTGTATGAAACCCGGGCGCTGATTTTCTAGGATTTCCCATGCGCACCCCAACTCTTCCCGCTTTGCGCCGCCCGCTCCGCCTGCGTGGCGTGAGCCTCATCGAAGTCATGGTCGGGATGGCCGTCGGGCTGGTGGCCTCGCTCGTGATCATGCGTTCCTTCACGGCCAGCGAAACCTTCCGCCGCAACGTCGGCGGGGTCGCCGATTCGGTGCAGACGGCGGCCATCTCGGGGGCCCGCCTCAACATGCTGTTCGAGGAAGCCGGCGCGTCCTTCGTGCAGGGGCGCAACGTCTGGGGCTGCAAGCTGGCGGCGACGCGCAACAAGGCGGCGCTGTTCCCGGCGGGCAGCTATCCCGATCCGTTCGGAACCTTTCCGAAGCAGGTCCGGGTGATGCCGGTGGGCATTCTCGATGGCGGCGATGCCAATTCCGACATCGTGGCGGTGATGTCGGGCAGTTCGGCGGCGAGCAACCGCAGCCTGCCCTTCGATTCGAGCGACGGCAAGTCGCTGACCGTGACCAATCCGAACGGGATCGGCACGGTTGCGGGGGCGGTCGACGATCTCATCCTGTCTGTGCCGCAGGACGTGGCGGGCGGGCCGGGCACGTGCCAGATCGTCCAGGTGGCGTCGGATTTCTCGGGCGGCACGGCGGTCAGCGACGCCTCGCTCGGGCTGAAGGTGATGCCCGCCGAAGCCGCCGTCGTCGCGCCGGCGTCCTACACCCTCGTCAAGCTCAACCTGCTCGACACGTCGTACGGTGCGCTGGCGTCGGTTGCCGACAGCCCGTCGGCCTTCCACCTCGGGCGCGAGGCGGCGGTGACGTTCTCGCTGATTTCGGTGAATTCGAACGGCGAACTCGTCGAATACGATCTGCTGCAGCGCCGCGGCGTGCAGTCCTTCGGCGAGAACGTCGTCCTGCTGAAGGCCCGCTACGGCGTGGCGCCGCCCAACAGCGAAGTGATCAACGAGTGGATCGCGCCGTCGGAATGGACGCTGTCGAGCCTGATGGACGGATCGACCGGACGGGAGCAGATGATCGACCGCATCAAGGCGATCCGTATCGGCGTGGCGGTGCGGTCGTCGCAGATCGTCAATACCGAGGCCAAGCTGACGCAGCTCGTGCTTTTCGGCGACCAGACCGGCGTCCGCAAGTTCTCCCGCGATCTGACCACCGACGAGCAGCGCTACGCCTATCAGGTGTACGACTGGGTGATTCCCCTGCGCAACATGAAAGCCACTCCGAAATGAAGCCAGCTGTCGTGATGGTCTCCAGCCTTCGTCGGTCGCCGCCGTCGCGCCCGTCCCGCGCGCGGGGCACGGTGCTCGCGGTGGTGCTCGTGGTGCTGGTGGTGATGATGCTCGGCGGCGTCTCGATGCTGCGTTCGGTCGATACCTCGGCGCTGTTGTCCGGCAACCTGGCGTTCAAGCGTGATTCGGTCAATCGGGCCTCGGTGGGCCTGAACGAGGCGTTTCTGGTGATGACCGACAACGCGAAGTTCAAATACAAGTTTTCGTCGATCTCCGATTCCGACGCCGGCTGCGCCGCTCCGACCTCGTTGTGTGCCGATGCCGCCAAGTGGATCTCCCTCAATTATTCGCCGCGACTGCTCGAAACCGACGCCAACGGGATTCCGCTGATCATCAAGGACAAGACCGCCTTCGACGCCAAGTTCTCGTCGATCGGACCGGTGAAGGAAGGCGGCAACGAGATCCGCTTCCTCATCGAGCGGATGTGTACCGACTACGGGCCGTCCACCGAGAAGAAGTGCTCGGTGTCGGACAACTACGAGCGCGGCGGCTCCTACCGGCAGGACAAGCCGGGTTCGATCTCGCTGCCCTTGTATCGGGTCACCATCCGGAGCGATGGGGTGCGCAATGCGCAAACCTATGTCCAGGCTACGGTAACCACTCGCGTCAAGTGATGGATGCGTCGGGAAGGATGCTGCAAATGAAGAACACGACTTTCATGAACCGGCTGCGTGCCTTGCGCGTCGCGGCAGCCGCGGCCGTCGCCTTGGCAGCGGCCGGCGCCGCGTTCGCGGCGACGACGCCGCTGGCCGACCAGCCGATCCTGGTGGCCGATGTGCCGGCCAACGTGGCGCTGGCCCTGTCGGTGGAATTCCCGACGGCCATCACCCGGGCGCACCAGAGCAGTTTCGTCGGCGCGGCTTCGTCGCCCTACCTCGGCTATTTCGATCCGAAGAAGTGCTACAAGTACAACAGCGGCACCAGTGGCTACTTCGAACCCACCGGCAAGAGCGGAACGAATTACACCTGCTCGGGGGCGTGGAGCGGCCATTTCCTCAACTGGGCCACGATGCAGGGCGCCGATATCTTCCGCTGGGCGCTGACCGGCGGCAACCGGAGCACCGATACGCCCAAGCTGTTCGGCGACGGAACGGCCAACCAGACCATCCTCGAGCGGGCCTACGCGTCGGCGCAGGGGGGCTATCTGACGACCAACTTCCCGGACCGCCAGATTCTCGGGTCCGATATCTCGAATTACACCAACCCGGCCGATTACGGCGTGAGCGCGAGTTCGGTCAAGTCCACGTCGAAACTGTCGATCCGCAACGGCGGCATGGGCGTTCAGTTCGGCGTCGAATTCGCGTCGTCGATTAGTTCGTCGTGCGGGTCGTGCACAAAGTTCTATGTGCGCGTCGAGGTCTGCCGTGACCCGGATGGCTCGGGCGCGCTGCTCGAAGGCAATTGCCAGAAATACGTGCCGGCCTCGGGAGGCAAGGGCGTCTACAAGCCGATCGGCCTGATCCAGCAGTACAAGGACAAGATGTATTTCGGCGCCTTCGGCTACCTGGCGCTGAATACGGCCGATGCCACCGATGCGAACGGGGTGACGAACGCCAACAAGGATGGCGGGGTGCTGCGGGCGATGGTCCAGACGGTGAATAACGAAATGACCGAAACCGGCGCCTTCATCGCCGACCCGTACAACATGCTGGCGGCGCAGGGCGTGAGCAACAGCGGGACGATCAACTATCTGAACAAATTCGGTCAGTCGGCCAAGAGCTACAAGCACTTCGACCCGGTCGGCGAAATGTATGCGGAGGCGATCAAGTATTTCAAGAAGCTGAAGCCCACCGCCTCGTACATCTCCGGCCTTAACGCCACGCTGAAGGACGGTTTCCCGGTGTTCACCGAATGGAACGATCCCGCGGCGGACGCGAAGTATCCGAAGAAGGGCGCGCTGTCGTGCAAGAAGAACTACATCATCGGCATCGGTGACACCAACAGCAACTACGACTGGAATCTGTCCGGTACGCCGTACGGCGCGCCGGCCGACGTGGATGGCGCGATGGGCTCGAAGGTGACGGCCAAGGCGTGGACCGACGAAGTGGGTACGCTGGAAGGCATCGGCAGTCTGGGCCTGAAGGGCATCAGCAACGGGAGTTATTACATCGCCGGGGTGGCGTACTACGCCCATTCGAGCGATCTGCGCAGCGACATCTCAGGTATCCAGACGGTGGATACCTACTGGATGGACGTGATGGAAAGCGGATACGTGTCGAAGAACCAGTACTGGCTGGCCACCAAGTACGGTGGCTACCGCAAGCCGTCGAAGGATACGCCGCCGGGGCCCTTCGATGCCGCCAAGGATATCTGGTACGACAAGGGCGCCGACGGCAAGCCGCTGCGTTCGCTGGGCGCCGATCCGCTGCCGAACAACTATTATCCGGCGAGCAACCCGGACGCGATGGTGGCGGGGCTGCAAAGCGCCTTCCAGAGCATTGCCGCGGGGGCCGGCGCCTCGGCCGGCGCTGCGTTGTCGAGTGCGCAGATCAATGCGACGAGCGGCGGTTCCAACACCTACCAGGGCACGTACGACGCCGCGAGCTGGTCGGGCGACGTCATCGCGTCGAAGGTCAACAGCGTCACCGAGGACACGCTCGACACCACCAGCCTGTGGAAGGCATCGACGAAGCTCGACGCGCTGGGGAGCACCGGCCGGCGGATCGTGACCCTGGCGCCGACCGACAAGACCAAGGTGACGCCGGCGCCGGGCGATCTCAAGGGCGTCGGCTTCCAGTGGACGAACCTCAGCGGCACCCAGCAGCTCAATCTGAGCAAGACGGCCGCGACGCCGACCGGCGATGCGGTGGATGGTCAGCGCATCCTCAACTATCTGCGCGGCGACCGCAGCTTCGAATCGACCTCGACGGTGTCCAACCTGTATCGCCAGCGCGGCACGCTGCTCGGCGACATCGTCGATTCGAAAGTGGTTTATGTGGGCAAGCCGAGTGCCACGTATTCGGATTCGTCCAACCCCGGATACGCCCAGTTCAAGACCGACTACGCGACCCGGGTGCCGCTGGTCATTGTTGGCGCCAACGATGGCATGGTTCATGCGTTTGACGCCAGCGAAGGTGTCGATGCCGGCAAGGAGGTTTTCGGACTGGTGCCTTATTCGGCGTTCGAAGGGCCGGATGCGAATCCGGAAGTCAGCGGCATCCAGGCGCTGGCGCGCAAGACCTACGTGCACCACTACTACATGAACGCGACGCCCGAGATTCGTGACGTCGATCTCGCGCGGACCGGCGCCAAGCTCGACTCCTTCGGCAGTTCCGTGCCGTCCGACTGGCGGACGCTGATGGTGGTCGGGCAGGGCAAGGGCGGTCGCAGCTTCGTCGCCATGGATGTCACCAGCCTGTCGTCCAGCCTCAGCGAAGACAACATCGCCGCCAAGGTGCTGTGGGAATACACGCACGCCGACATGGGTTTCAGCTTCGGTCGTCCGCTGATCGCCAAGACCCGCCGCTGGGGCTGGGTCGTGATCCTGACCGGCGGCTACAACAACGTCGGCGGCGGGAAGGCCGGCCAGGGCGCGCTCTTCATCCTTAACGCGAAGACCGGCGAGCTGCTCGGCAGCTCGCCGGTGTACACCGGCGTCGGATCGCTCACGGCGCCGTCGGGCTTCGCGCAGATCGAGGGCTACACGCCGAGCTACCAGGACTACACGCTGGACTACGTTTATGGCGGCGATCTCAACGGCAATCTGTGGCGCTTCGATTTCAGCAATGCGGCCAACGATCTGCCGCCGATGCAGAAGATCGCCGAGTTCGTCGTCGACGGTGTCGGCCAGCCGGTCACCGTTGCACCCAAGATCGAATATTCGGCCGACGACCTCAAGCGTTACGTGTTCGTCGGCACCGGGCGGCTGCTGTCGTCCGAGGATCAGGGCAACAGCCAGCAGCAGACCATCTACGCCGTACGCGACGGGACGAAGAGCCGCGCCTTCGGGAGCGAAAGCTATCAGGCGCCGTTGCCGAGCGGAGCGTCCTTCCCCGCCAAGCGTTCCAACCTGGTGGCGGTTTCCAGCCTGCTGAGCGGTGCGACCCTCAACGACTCGACGCCGATGGGCTGGTACTACGATCTGACCGGCAAATTCGTTTCCGCCGAAGGCACCGTCACCGAGCGGATCATCCTGAACCTGCAGGCCAACGACGGCGTGCTCACCTGGGCCGGTTCGATCATGAACGACGACCCCTGCAATGCAAGCGGCAGCGCACGCCTCTATGCGGTTCACTACGGCAGCGGGCAGAGCGTTTTCTACAAGATCGTCGATGGCCTGCGCACCCAGGTCGAATGGCTCAACCTCGACGCCGGCCTCGCCGACACCACGCTGGTCCGCATCGGGCAAAGCATCCGCGTGCTGGGCACCGACGTGAAGGGCGCCTCGAAGATCTATGGCAGCACCGTTGCCGAGTCGGGCGAGCCGCGCGTCCTGAACTGGCGGATCATCCGCGAATGAACGTCAGTCGGGCTTGAACAGACGTCTACGGTAAAGTAGAATGCTCGACTTCGCTGCTGTAGCTCAGTCGGTAGAGCAACTGATTCGTAATCAGTAGGTCACCAGTTCGATTCCGGTCAGCAGCACCAACAGATTCAAGCATTTAGGCCAATCCTCCGGGGTTGGCCTTTTTGCTGGGCTATCACCGGGCTAGCACGGCGACCGGACGGGCTAGCTTCAAGCCCAACCTACCTTCGCCCGAATTCCGGCGCCACAAACGAAAAACCCGCCACAAGGGCGGGTCTGTTCGGTCGCTGTTCGGTGTCAGCTGGTGGCAGCTTGGGAGTTCAGGCCAACGAGGCGGGCCAGTTCCTTTTCTGCCACCGCCAGGAAGGTGCGCCGATACTCCGGGGGCACCTCCTTCGCTACCCGCATCCATTCATCTTCGGTAACTCGGGATTCGGCACTGCCCCGGCTGCTGTTGTGGGGGCTGGTGCGGCTCCTGGTCTGGTCTTGCATGGTGGGTGCTCCTGTTCTGGTGACGGTGAAACGCCAGCATAGGGGCACCCGTTTGGTATCAGCAAAGCCTTTCTTTTTCCGCTACCTTGTTGATATTCAAAGGCTTCAATCAGGCGGGTTTGAATATCCAAGAGGTAGCGGACTCGGCACGGCGACCGACCGTTACGACTCGTTCAAGCCCGCCAGCAGCTTGTCAAGGTGCGCGTTCCAGCTGGCGGGCGTGTCGGCTTCGACATCATCGAACAGCGCGTCGAACAGCTTGTCGAGCAAGTCCAGGCGGCCAAGGTCGTAGGCCGTGCCGATCCTCTGCATGAAGGGCTCCCATTCGGCGGGGGTGCCTTTGCATTCCTCGGCAATCATGTCGCGCCACTCGTTGATGACGGATGCAGGGGCGGGGCGGGGTGTCGTTGCGTGGTTCATGGGGTTTCCTTGTTGATGGGTGAGGGGTGAGAGGTGTCGGAGCACCGAACGCATACAGACCGAACGCCTACGCGCGGGATGGCTGCCGGTTCGGCTGGCGGGTGGCCCTGGTTGATCTGGTTGATCTGGTGGGTTGGGCGGTGCTCCAGTGCCGGTACAGATGGCAAATCTAGATAGGTGACCCGTGGCGGGACGCTGGCCCCCTCGAAAACAGGGGGTTTTGTCCCGTGGCGGGACGTTTTGGCCGACTTCGAGGATTTCGGGCTCGCCGTTTGTCCCGTGGTGGGACGTTCGCCCCCTGCTTCGTCCCGTGGCGGGGCCACCGTTTGCGTTTTCCGGGCTCGCCGCCACGTCGCCGGTTTGCCCTCGGTGGGTGGATTGGCAAGCGTCGCCCCGGTGCCCATGTAGTCGGTGAGGCGGTAGCTGCCCGGCCCGACATCGAGCTTTTTCAGGTCGCAGTCGAGAGGGTAGAGCGTGCAGGCAAACAGGCTGCAATCGAGCCTTGAGCCCTGCCGGGTTTGGATCAACAGCCCATTGTCGATCAGCTCGCGGACAGCGGCATTCAGCGTTTCCCGGCCCGACCAGCCCCGCACCCTCATAGCCTTGGGTGACAGCGACAGGTCGCCGTTCCGGGTGGCGTTCGGGCCGAGAAGGGCGAGAACGTCGAACAGCAGCTTTGCCGCGTGCGGAGACAGCTCTGCGCAGGCACGACTCCGCAGAAACTCCAGCGGCACAGGCAGCCATGCCCCTTTGCAGGCGATCCCGTGCTTTTTCTCGCTTCGGCCCATGCCCTACCCCTACGCTCGCCGCAGGGCCGTCCAGGCGCCCCAGAGAGGCCATGCGAGGCCAACAGCCCCGGCCGCGACGGCGGGGCCGATGGCGGCCAGGACGGTGACGGCTTCAACCACGGCGGCGAGCCTGAACGGTTTCCACGAATGCCCGGCCAGCGTCGCCAGCGGCTTCGATGGCTTCGGGCGTCATGCTGTAGTGGGCGACATCCTGTTCGCGCCCGTCGCTGGTGCGGACGGTTCGCATGCTGGTGTCGATCTCCCATCCGGCGCCCCGGAGCGTGAAAACGTGGTGGGCGAGGCTGCTGCTGCCGAATTCCTGCCAGCAGATCAGGCCGGTAATGGTGCGGCCTTCCAGCAGGGCGGCCAGGATACGGGCCTTGACCGTCGAGGGCTTGGGGAGGGTCGGCGTGGTGTGGCTGGCGGCCGGCATGGGAACAGCCGCCGGGGCGCTGTTGAGGCTGGATGTCATGGACGCCCCCGTCAGGCTGTTGCGCCGGATTCACGGGTGCGTCCTGCCATCCAGGTCAGCAGATCAGCGCGACGGTAACGGACCTTGCGACCGATCTTCAGGAAGGGCAGGGCGTAGCGGCCCGTGCTGCGCCAGACGGAGAGGGTTCCGGGGGCGACGTCGAGAAGCGCGGCGGCTGCATGATCGTCGAGAAGTTCAGTGTCGGCGTAAGCCCCCGGCGATCCCCTCTTGACCAAGCCTCAGGCTGAATCCGGTCTCCACCGATGCGGCAACAGCTCTCCGATCCGACTCTGTGGCTGCGTCGGCAGGCGGGTGAGGACGTCCTTCAGATAGGCGAAGGGCTCAT
>SSSX01000743.1 GCA_015657735.1 Zoogloeaceae bacterium | reverse complement strand
TCGATCGACGCCTCGGCGCCGGTGGCGATCGTCAACAAGGTGGTGGACAAGAAGGGCAGCCGCAAGGCGGCGACCGCCTACCTGAACTTCCTGTACTCGCCGGAAGGCCAGGAGATCATCGCCAAACATAATTTCCGTCCCCGCGACCCGGCCGTGCTGAAGAAGTACGCCAGCCGCTTCCCGGCGATCAAGACCTTCACCGTCGAAGAGAAGTTCGGCAGCTGGGACGCGGTGCAGAAAGCCCACTTCGCCGACGGCGGCATCTATGACCAGATCGTGGTGAAGCGATGACCGCAGCCCGCAATCGCGTGTTGCCGGGCTTCGGCCTGTCGCTCGGCTACACGCTGGTCTATTTGTCGCTGATCGTGCTGATCCCGCTGGCGGCGGTGTTCGTCAAGGCCAGCTCGCAGGGTTTCGAGCAGTTCTGGGCGGCGGTCAGCGCGCCGTCGGTGGTGGCTTCGTACCGGCTGTCGTTCGGCGCGTCGCTGCTGGCCGCGGCGATCAACGCGGTGTTCGGGCTGATGCTGGCGTGGGCGCTGGTGCGCTATTCCTTCCCGGGCAAGCGGCTGGTCGACGCCCTCGTCGATCTGCCTTTCGCGCTGCCGACGGCGGTCGCCGGCATCGCGCTGACCGCGCTCTACGCGCCCAACGGCTGGGTCGGCCAGCACCTGGAGCCGCTGGGCATCAAGGTCGCCTTCACGCCGCTGGGGGTGCTGGTGGCGCTGATCTTCATCGGCCTGCCGTTTGTCGTGCGCACCGTGCAGCCGATCCTCGAAGACCTCGACACCGAGTACGAAGAGGCCGCCGTGAGCCTTGGCGCCAACCGCTGGCAGGCTTTCCGTTACGTGGTCTTTCCAACCCTGATGCCGGCACTGCTGACCGGTTTCGCGATGGCCTTCGCGCGGGCGGTGGGCGAATACGGTTCGGTGATCTTCATCGCCGGCAACATCCCGATGGTGTCGGAGATCACGCCGCTGATGATCATCACCAAGCTTGAACAATACGACTACGCGGGCGCCACGGCGATCGCGGTGGTGATGCTGGTCTTCTCCTTCGCGCTGCTGCTGCTGATCAACGGCCTGCAGGCGTGGACGGCGAAGCGGACGGGGAGGGAGCGCTGATGGCGGGCGCAACGGTTTTGCACGGCTCGGCGGATCACGCCGGGCGTTTCGAGTCGAAGGCGGCCACCCGCGAGCCGGCGCTGGTCAAGTGGACCATCCTCGCGGTGTCGCTCGCCTTTTTCGCGGTTTTTCTGCTGCTGCCGCTGGTGGCGGTTTTCGTCGAGGCGTTCCGCAAGGGGTGGGACACCTACGCCGCTGCGCTGGTCGAGCCCGACGCGGTGGCGGCGATCAAGCTGACCCTGACCGCGGCGCTGATTTCGGTGCCGCTCAATCTGGTCTTCGGCGTTGCCGCGGCGTGGGCGATCACCAAGTTCGAGTTTCGCGGCAAGCACCTGCTGATCACCTTCATCGACCTGCCGTTCTCGGTGTCGCCGGTGGTGGCGGGCCTGATCTACGTGCTCGTCTTCGGTGCCCAGGGCTGGTTCGGCCCGTGGCTGTCGGAGCACGACGTGAAGATCGTCTTCGCGGTGCCGGGCATCGTGCTGGCGACCGTCTTCGTGACCTTTCCGTTCGTCGCCCGCGAGCTGATTCCGCTGATGGAAGCCCAGGGCCGCGAGGAGGAGGAGGCCGCCGTGGTGCTCGGCGCCCGCGGCTGGCAGACCTTCTGGCACGTGACGCTGCCCAACGTGAAGTGGGGCCTGCTGTACGGCGTGATCCTCTGCAACGCGCGGGCGATGGGCGAGTTCGGCGCGGTGAGCGTGGTCTCGGGTCATATCCGGGGTCTCACCAACACGATGCCGCTGCACGTCGAGATCCTCTACAACGAATACCAGTTTGCCGCCGCCTTCGCAGTGGCTTCCGTCCTGGCCCTGCTGGCCCTCGTTACCCTGGTGATCAAGGCCTGGGTGGAGCGCCGTGCGGGTGGCGCCGGACACGACTGAACCTATCGAAAACCGATCCCATGAGTATCCAGGTCAAGAACATCCACAAGCAGTTCGGCAGCTTCACGGCCTTGCAGGACGTGTCCCTCGACTTTCCCACCGGCGAGCTGGTGGCGCTGCTGGGGCCGTCGGGCTGCGGCAAGACGACGCTGCTGCGCATCATCGCCGGGCTCGAGTCGGCCGACGGCGGGCAGGTGCTGCTCGACGGCGCCGATGCGTCCGACACCCACGTGCGCGAGCGTCAGGTGGGCTTCGTGTTCCAGCATTACGCGCTGTTCCGTCACATGACGGTCTTCGACAACGTGGCCTTCGGCATGCGCATGAAGCCGCGTGGCCAGCGGCCTTCGGAGGCGGCGATCAAGGCCAAGGTCACCGAGTTGCTGAAACTGGTCCAGCTCGACTGGATCGCCGACCGCTTTCCGGCGCAGCTCTCCGGCGGCCAGCGGCAGCGCATCGCGCTGGCCCGGGCGCTGGCGGTCGAGCCCCGCGTGCTGCTCCTCGACGAACCGTTCGGCGCGCTCGACGCCAAGGTGCGCAAGGAATTGCGCCGCTGGCTGCGCCACCTCCACGACGAGCTGCACATCACCTCGATCTTCGTCACCCACGACCAGGAGGAAGCACTGGAAGTCGCCGACCGGGTGGTGCTGATGGACCACGGCAAGGTCGAGCAGGTGGGCACGCCGGAGCAGGTCTACCGCCATCCGGCGTCGCCTTTCGTCTATGGCTTCCTCGGCTCGGTGAACCTCTTCCACGGCCGTGTCGAGGGCGACGCGGTGCACGTCGGCGACACGCCGCTGTCGGCCGACAAGGTCGAACTCGACCACGGCGCCGAGGTGTTCGCCTTCGCCCGCCCGCACGAGCTGAACATCGTCGTCGACGCGCAGGAGGCCCGCGGCGTCGCGGCGCGGATCAGCCGCATCCTGTCGTTCGGCGTGACGGCGCGGATCGAGCTCGATGGCGCGGCCGGTCAGTTGTACGAAGTCGAACTGACCCGCGAGGAGGTCGGCCACCTCGGACTCGAGGAAGGGCAGGCCGTGCGCCTGGTGCCGTCGCGCCTGCGGGTGTTCGAACGGAGTGCCGGCGGCGCCGCCCCGGCGCCGGTCAATGCCGCACCGGATTGGGAGATCTGATGAATTTCCAGCAACTGCGCATCATTCACGAGACGGTGCGGCGCAACTTCAATCTGACCGAGGTGGCCAACGCGTTGTTCACCTCGCAGTCGGGCGTCTCCAAGCACATCAAGGATCTGGAGGACGAGCTCGGCCTCGAGCTGTTCATCCGCAAGGGCAAGCGCCTGCTCGGCCTCACCGAGCCGGGGCGGGAGCTGGCGCAGGTGGTGGACCGCATGCTCCTCGACGCGCGCAACATCAAGAGCATCGCGGCCCAGTTCAGCGCCCGCGACCACGGCCAGCTGACCATCGCCACCACCCACACCCAGGCCCGCTACGCGCTGCCCCAGGTGGTGACGCGCTTCAAGCAGGCGTTCCCGAAGGTGCACCTGGTGCTGCACCAGGGCAGCCCGACAGAGATCGTGACGATGCTGCAGGATGGTCGCGCCGACATCGGCATCGCCACCGAAAGCCTCGCCGCGGTGCCGGATCTGGTCTCGTTCAACTACTACGCCTGGCACCATTCGGTGATCGTGCCGGCCGGGCATCCGCTGGAAGCCACGCGGCCGCTGACGCTGGAAGCCATCGCCGAGCATCCGCTGATCACCTACCACGAAGGTTTCACCGGCCGCGCGCGGATCGACGAAACCTTCGCCGGCGCCGGCCTGGCGCCCGACATCGTGATGTCGGCGCTCGATGCGGACGTGATCAAGGCTTATGTCGAACTCGGGCTCGGCATCGGCATCGTCGCCTCGATGGCCTACGATCCGGGCCGCGACCAGAACCTCTGCATGCTGTCGTCGAGCCACCTGTTCGGCGAGAACGTGACCCGCATCGCCGTGCGCAAGGGGCATTTCCTGCGCGGCTTCGCCTACCGCTTCATCGAGCTGTGCGCGCCGGCGCTTTCCGAGGCCGTCGTGCGTTCGGCGCTGCGGCCGGTGGCCGAAGCCGAGGCGGCGTACTGAGCGCGGCATGAACTTCCTCGCCCACGCCTTTCTGGCCGGTCCCCTCGCTGCCGACCGGATCGGCGGGGTGATCGGCGACTTCGTGAAGGGGCCGCTCACCCCGCTGCCAGCCGGCCTCGGGGCGGCGCTGGCCGCCGGCGTGATGCTGCACCGGCGCATCGACAGCTTTGCCGACACCCATCCGGCTTTCTGCCGCAGCCGGGCGCGGGTCAGCGCGCCGCGCCGGCGGGTCGCCGGCATCATGGTCGATATGTTCTACGATCATTTTCTGGCGCTGCACTGGGGCCGCTTCAGCGCCCAGCCGCTGGACGACTTCACCGCCCACACCTACCGCCTGATCGGCGCCCATCCCGAGCCGCTGCCGGCGTCTTTCCGGCCCGTCTTCGAGCGCATGGCGGCCGACGACTGGATGGCCGGTTACCGCGATGCGGCGCGGGTCGTCGAGGCGCTCGACCGCATGGCCGAATTCCGCCTGCGCCGGCCCAATCCGCTCGCCGGGTCGGGCGAGGAACTGCTGCGCGACTACGCCGGTTTCGAGGCGGATTTCGCCGAATTCCTGCCCGACGCCGCGGCGTTCGCCGAATCGGTGCGGCGCGCGCGCGGCTGAAGCCGGCCGGCGGCGCCGGGCAGCGGCCGGTTTACTCGACCGGCGCTTCGGGCGGCACCGGGCGTTTGTTGCCGGTGGCGTCGACGGAGACGTAGGTCAGCTCGGCTTCGGTCACCTTGACGACTTCGGTCGGCGCGTGATTGCGCTCGGCGAAGACTTCGACCTTGATGGTGAGCGAGGTATTGCCCACGCGCAGCACGTCGGCGTAGAAGCTGACGATGTCGCCGACCGACACGGCCTGCCTGAACAGGAAGGAATTGACCGACACGGTGACCACCCGGCCACCGGCGCGACGCATGGCGGCAATCCCGCCGGCGATGTCCACCTGGGCCATCACCCAGCCGGCAAAAACATCGCCGACCGGATTGGTTTCGGCCGGCAGCGGGACGACGCGCAGGGTCGGGGGTTTGGCGGGGAGTTGGCAGCAGGCGGTCGAGGTCATGGTGGCGGCACGGGCGGGGTTGATCGGCGCGGTTGGCGGAGGCGCTTCCGGCCGCTAATTTAGCCGGAATCGGCGCTGCGCAGGAAGGCATCGACGCGGCGCGGCTGCTACCATCCCACCGCATGAAGCTTTACCAGACGCTCGCCGACAACACGGCCAGGCTGATCGCCGAGGGCGTGCTGCGCCCGGGCGACCGCCTGCCGTCGGTGCGGCAGGCCTGCCGGATTCACGACATCGCGCCGGTGACGGTGATCCGCGCCTACCACCTGCTGGAGAGCCGCGCGCTGATCGAGGCGCGGCCCAAATCGGGTTACTTCGTGCGGGCGCGTCTCGGCCAGCGTCTGCCCGAACCGGAGATGACGCGGCCGGCCGGCGAATCGACGGCGCTGGCGGTGAGCGACTT
>SSSX01000742.1 GCA_015657735.1 Zoogloeaceae bacterium | reverse complement strand
GGCCTCGGTGGCGATGCGCTTGAGGCGTTCGCCGCCCTTGCCGATCACCATCGCCTTGTGGGCGTCGCGGTCGACGATGATGGCCGCGTGGATGCGCCGCAGGCCGGCCTCGGCCTCGAACTTCTCGATCTCGACGGTCATCCCGTAGGGCAGCTCCTCGCCAAGCTGGCGGAAGAGTTTTTCGCGCAGGAACTCGGCGGCGAGGAAGCGTTCGCTGCGGTCGGTGATGTCGTCCTCGCCGAAGATCGGCTCGCCTTCCGGCAGGTAGGGCGCGGCGGCCTTGAGCAACTGGTCGGTGTTGCGCCCCCGCTCGGCGCTGACCGGCACGATCTCGGCAAACGGATAGACGGCGCTCATTTTCTGCAGGAAAGGCAGCAGGCGCGCCTTGTCGTCGAGGAGATCGACCTTGTTGACCACCAGGATAACCTTGGCGCCTTCCGGCAGCAGCTTGACGACCTGCTCGTCGGCCGGACCGTAGCGGCCGCTCTCGATGACGAACAGGACCAGATCGACGTCGGCCAGCACCTGCGTGACGGTGCGGTTCATCGCCCGGTTGAGGGCATTCTTGTGGCGCGTCTGGAAGCCCGGGGTATCGACGAAAATGTACTGCGAACGCCCTTCGGTCAGCACGCCGGTGACGCGGTGGCGGGTGGTCTGGGCCTTGCGCGAGACGATGCTGATCTTCTGGCCGATCAAGCGGTTGAGCAGCGTGGACTTGCCCACATTGGGGCGCCCGACGATGGCGACGAAGCCGGTGCGGAAAGCGTGCTCGTCGGCCTGGCCGGCGGCGGGAGTGGTATCGGTCATTTTTTGGGGAGGCGTTCCAGCGCCCGCTGGGCGGACTGCTGTTCGGCAGCGCGGCGACTCACGCCGATGCCGCGGGTCTTGAGGCCGAGGCCGGCGATCTCGCACTCGACCTCGAACTCCTGCTGATGGGCCTCGCCGCGGGTGTCGGCGAGGGAATACCGGGGCAGCGCCATGCGCCGGCCCTGCAGCCATTCCTGCAGCGCCGTCTTGGGATCCTTCAGCGCCCGGGCGGGGTCCAGTTCGGCCAGCGATTGGGCGTACAGGCGGTCGACGACGTCCTTGGCGGCGGCAAAACCGGCATCCAGGAAAACCGCCGCGAAGATCGCCTCGAGCGCATCGGCGAGAATCGACGGACGGCGGTGGCCGCCGCTGCGCAACTCGCCTTCACCGAGACGCAGGTAGTCGCCGAGCTGCAGGCCGTCGGC
>SSSX01000741.1 GCA_015657735.1 Zoogloeaceae bacterium | reverse complement strand
GCATTCGGGCGTCACGTGGATGGCCGCCGGCACCTTGCCGGAGGCGCCGGACATGCGGCCGTCGGTGACCAGCGCGACCTTGAAGCCTTCGTCCTGCAGCACGCCGAGGGCCGGCGTCAGCTTGTGCAGCTCGGGCATGCCGTTGGCCTGCGGGCCCTGGAAGCGCACCACGGCGACGAAGTCGCGGTGCAGTTCGCCGCGCTGGAAGGCGGCGAGCATGGCGTCCTGGCTGTCGAAAATGATGGCCGACGCTTCGACGACACGGTTGGCGGGCTTGACCGCCGACACCTTGATGACCGCGCGGCCGAGGTTGCCGGTGAGGAGCTTGAGGCCGCCGTCGGCGCTGAAGGGTTCGCCACCGGCGCGCAGCACGTCGGTGTCGAGGCTGTGCGCCGGGGCGTCGCGCCATACCAGCGTGTCGCCGTCGAGGAAGGGCTCGCGGGTGTAGTGGGCGAGGCCGTCACCGGCGACGGTCTTGACGTCCTCGTGGAGCAGGCCGAGGGCGAGCAGTTCGCGGATCAGGAAGCCCATGCCGCCGGCGGCGTGGAAGTGATTCACGTCGGCGCTGCCGTTGGGGTAGATGCGCGCCAGCAGCGGCACCACGTCGGACAGCGCGTTGAAGTCGTCCCAGTCGATGAGGATGCCGGCCGCCCAGGCCATCGCCACCAGGTGAATGGTGTGGTTGGTGGAGCCGCCGGTGGCGAGCAGGCCGACGATGGCGTTGGCGATGGCCTTTTCGTCGACCACCTCGGCCATCGGCGTGTATTCGGGACCGGCGGCGGTGATGCGGGCGGCGCGCGCGGCGGCGGCGCGGGTCAGCGCGTCGCGCAGCGGCGTGCCGGGGGTGACGAAGGCGGCGCCGGGCAGGTGCAGGCCGAGCACTTCCATCAGCATCTGGTTGCTGTTGGCGGTGCCGTAGAAGGTGCAGGTGCCGGGGCCGTGGTAGGCCTTCATCTCGGCTTCGAGCAGGGCTTCGCGGTCGAGTTTGCCCTGGGCGTGGAGCTGGCGGATCTTGGCCTTCTCGTCGTTGGAGAGCCCGGTCGTCATCGGCCCGGCGGGCACGAAGACGGCCGGCAGGTGGCCGAACTGCAGCGCGCCGATGACCAGGCCGGGCACGATCTTGTCGCACACGCCGAGGTACAGGCCGCCATCGAAGACGTTGTGCGACAGGGCCACCGCGGTGGCCATCGCGATCACGTCGCGGGAGAACAGCGACAGCTCCATGCCCGGCTGGCCCTGGGTGACCCCGTCGCACATGGCCGGCACGCCGCCGGCGAACTGGGCCACCGCGCCGGCGGCCCGTGCCGCTTCCTTGATTAGCGCCGGAAAGCGTTCGAGCGGCTGGTGCGCCGACAGCATGTCGTTATAGGCCGAGACGATCGCCAGGTTGGGCTGGCGGATCTCGCGCAGCATCAGCTTGTCGTTGGTGGGCGCGGCGGCGAAGGCGTGGGCGAGGTTGGTACACGAGGCGTGGCCGCGCACCGTGCCGGACTGGCGGGCGGCGCGGGTGCGCTCCAGATAGGCCTGGCGGGTGACCGCGCTGCGCTGGCGGATGCGCGCGGTGACGCGGGCGAGGACGGGATGGATGTTCATCTTGTCTCCTTGGCCTGTCGGGGCCTGTTCGATGTAGTTTGTTGAAACAAATGTAGCATTACTCCAAAAAGAAATACAAGAAAGGTTTTCAGATTTTTGTTTGTCTACATCGTCGCCGCAGCCGTGTTTTGATGGAAAAGTAAATAAAAACAGTTATATAAAAATTTTTGTGGTTTCCGCGCATGTAGTTTTTCGTGTTGACTTTCTACAAAGCTACAGCTTTAATGGTGTGTAACAAAAGTACTTATACAGCCCGCCCGGCTTCTTTCAGGATATTCATGCAATGAACCACACGACTTCACCGCTGGCCTTGCCGGCCTTCGTCCGCCAGCACGTGTTCGATAGCGACGCCGCGATGGCCTCCGCGCTGGCGGCGGCGGTGGCCGATGGGCTGCGCGCCGGGCTCGCCGGGCGCGGCAGCGCGTCGCTGGCGGTGTCCGGCGGGCGCAGCCCGATTCCGTTTCTCGAGGCCTTGTCGGCCGAAATGCTGGACTGGTCGCGGGTGGTGGTGACGCTGGTCGACGAGCGCTGGGTGGCGCCTTCCAGCGCCGACAGCAACGAGGCGCTGGTGCGCCGTCACCTGCTGCGCGGCTCCGCCGCGGCGGCGTGCCTGGTGCCGCTGAAAACGCCGGCCGCATCGCCGGAAGCCGGCGTGGCGGCGGCGCTGGCGCTGCGCGCGGAGATGCCGCGCCCCTTCGACGCGGTGGTGCTGGGCATGGGGGAGGACGGTCACACCGCCAGCCTGTTTCCGGATGCGGCGGGCCTCGCCGACGCGCTCGACCCGGCCGGCGCCGCCGAGCTCGTGTGCATCCATCCGCCGCGCGCGCCCCACGCGCGCATCACGCTGTCGCTGGCCGGCGTGCTCGCCACGCGGCGCCTGTTCCTGCAGGCCGGCGGCGCGGCGAAGCGCGCCGTGCTGGAGCGTGCGGCGCGCGAGGGCGAGCCCCTGCGGCTGCCGGTCGCCGCGCTGCTGCAGCAGCACAAGGTGGTGCCGGAGCTGTTCTTCCGCGCCTGAACCGAATCCGACCCAAATTGACCACACGGTGATGCCGACCATGGATTCCCCCGACAACAACCCCGGCGAAGCCCTCGCCGAGCCGGCGGGTGGCGCTGCCTCGCTGCTCACGCGCATCGGCGCGATCAAGGGCGAACTGCGCAAGTCCGAGAGCGCGGTGGCCAACTTCGTGCTGGAGCAACCCGGCGACGTGCTCAATATTTCGATTGCCGAACTGGCCTACCGGGTCGGCGTGAGCCAGCCGACGGTGGCGCGCTTCACCAACGCGCTGGGTTTTTCCGGCTTCAAGGAGTTCAAGCTGCGCCTCGCCCAGAGCATGGCCAGCGGCACGCCCTTCGTGCATCGCGACGTGGGGCCGGACGACAGCCTCAACCAGGCGGTGCTGAAGGTCTTCGACCGCAGCATCGGCGCCTTGCTCAACGTGCGCAACCACCTCGATCCGGCGTGCGTGGCGCGGGCCGTCGAGATGCTCGCCGAGGCGCGGCGCATCGAGTTCTACGGCATCGGCAATTCCGGCATCGTGGCCCAGGACGCGCAGCACAAGTTCTTCCGCTACGGCACGCCCAGCGTCGCCTACGCCGATCCGCACGTGCAGGGCATGGCGGCGACGCTGCTGCGCGGCGGCGACGCGGTGGTGGCGATCTCCGCCAGCGGGCGCACGGCGGACCTGATCCGCAGCGTCGAGCTGGCCCGCGACGCCGGGGCCGAGGTGGTGGCGATCACCGCCAGCGGGTCGCCGCTGGCCCGCGCCGCCAGCGTGACGCTGGCCGCCGACGTGCCGGAAGACCCGGACGTCTATTCGCCGATGACCTCGCGCATCGCCCACCTGGCGGTGATCGACGTGCTCGCCGTCGGCGTGGCCCTGGCGGCCGGGCCGGAACTGGTGAAGCGCCTGGAAAGAACCAAGCAGACCCTTCGCGACAAACGCATCCGAGGATATTGAGGCCAACATGAACACGCTGACCACCAGCCAGGAATGGCTCGCCCTGCAGGCCCACCGGGAAGCGCTGCAGACCGCCCACCTGCGCCGCCTGTTCGCCGACGACCCGGCGCGGGCGGAACGCTTCTCCGTCGAGGCCGCCGGGGTGTTTCTCGACTACTCGAAGAACCGCATCACCGCCGCCACGATGGACGCGCTGATGGCCCTGGCCCGCGCCCGCGGGCTGGAGGAGGCGCGCGACGAGATGTTCTCCGGCGCGCCGGTGAACATCACCGAGCACCGCGCGGTGCTGCACCGGGCGCTGCGCGCGCGCAGCGACGAGACCATCCTGGTCGGCGGCGAGAACGTGGTGCCGGGCGTGCGCAAGGTGCTCGACCAGATGCGCCGCTTCGCCGATCAGGTGCGCGGCGGCAGCTGGAAGGGCTATCGCGGCCAGCCGATCACCGACATCGTGAACATCGGCATCGGCGGCTCCGACCTCGGCCCGCAGATGGTCTGCGAAGCCCTGCGGCCGATCGGCCACCCGCGCCTGTCGATGCACTTCGTCTCGAACGTGGACGGCGCGCCGCTGGCCGACGTGCTGAACCGGATCAATCCGGAGACGACGCTGTTCGTCGTCGTGTCGAAGACCTTCACGACCCAGGAAACGCTGCGCAACGCCACCAGCGCGCGCACGTGGTTCCTCGACAACGGCGGCGAGCAGGAGGACATCGCGCGGCACTTCGTGGCGGTCTCCACCGACGCCCACCGGGTTGCCGAGTTCGGCATCGACCCGGAACACATGTTCGGTTTCTGGGACTGGGTCGGCGGACGCTATTCGCTGTGGTCGGCGGTCGGCCTGTCGATTGCGCTGTACATCGGCATGCCGGCCTTCGCGGCGCTGCTCGAGGGCGCGCGGGAGATGGACGAGCACTTCGCGGCGGCGCCGCTGGAGCGCAGCATGCCGGTGATCCTCGGCATGCTGGGGGTGTGGTACCGGCAGTTCTTCAATGCCGGCAGCCACTGCATCGCGCCCTACGCACACCGTCTCAACCGTTTTCCGGCCTACCTGCAGCAGCTCGACATGGAGAGCAACGGCAAGTCGGTGACCCGCAACGGGCGACCGGTGTCGGGCGCCACCGGCCCGGTGATCTGGGGCGAGGTCGGCACCAACGGCCAGCACGCCTTCTTCCAGCTGCTGCACCAGGGCACCGACGTGGTGCCGGTGGATTTCATTGCGCCGCTGAAGGCCGACCACGCCCTCGACGACCACCAGCTGCTGCTGCTCGCCAACTGCCTGGCGCAGAGCGAGGCGCTGATGCG
>SSSX01000108.1 GCA_015657735.1 Zoogloeaceae bacterium | reverse complement strand
TATCGTGCTCTTCGAAAAGGGCATGGATTTCCAGGTGATTGATGTCGATCTATTCAACAAACCGGAAGACATCGCCGTCATCAACCCGTACAACCGGGTTCCGGTGCTGGTTGATCGCGATCTCGTCCTTTACGAATCCAACATCATCAACGAGTACATCGACGAGCGTTTCCCGCATCCGCAGCTGATGCCGCCCGACCCGATCATGCGTGCGCGGGCCCGCCAGTTGCTTCACACTTTCGAACTGGAGCTGTTTTCCCACATCGACGCCCTCGAGAAGAATCCGAAGGGTGCCGACAAGGAACGCGCCCATGTGCGCGATCAGCTGACCCAGCTGGCTCCGATGTTCACAAAGCAGAAATTCCTGCTCGGCGAAGAGTTCTCGATGCTCGACGTGGCGATCGCGCCGCTGCTGTGGCGTCTGGACCACTACGGAATCGAGCTGCCGCGCTCCGCTGCGCCGCTCATGAAGTACGCCGAGCGCATCTTCAGCCGCCAGGGTTTCATCGACGCGATGACGCCGTCCGAGAAAGTAATGCGGCGCTGATCGTAATCCGGGGCTGCGAGCCGGCGGCTCCGGCCTTGTGGCCCCTTCGTGCCTTTCGCGGAAGATTCGCCCCCATGAGTGAAATCTCCACCAAGCCTTACCTGATCCGCGCCATCTACCAGTGGTGTTCCGATCAGGGGCTGACCCCGTACATCGCCGTCACCGTGGATCGTCACACGATGGTGCCGCGCCAGTTCGTCCAGGACGGGCAGATCGTGCTGAATATCAGCGCCGATGCCACCCAGAGTCTGGTCATCGGCAACGAGCTGATTGCTTTTCAGGCCCGCTTCGGCGGCGTCGCCCAGAACATCTCGGTGCCGGTGGATAACGTTTCCGCGATCTACGCGCGCGAGAACGGTCACGGCATGGCCTTCGAGGCGGCGGGCGGCGTCTCCCACGATGCGGAGCTCGAAGCCGAAACCGAAGCCAGCGTTTCCGGTATCCCGCCGCAGGCCGACCGGCCCACCGCGTCGCCGGATTCGCCCGAGCCGCCCAAGGGCGGCCGCAATCACCTGAAACTCGTCAAATAGCGCTGCGCGCCGCCGCTTGATCCTGCTCAGGGAGCCGGGCGGCGCCGCGCGCTAGAGTGGCAGGAAGCCGACTTGCCGATTCAACCGTCTTGAGGTTCCCAGATGGCCGCCATGGAATGGACTGACAAACTCGTTCTCGGTCTCGGGCCGATGGACCAGACCCACGTCGAATTCGTCGACGCCTACAACCGCCTGCTGAATGTCACCGGGGCTGCACTGCTGGCCGAGATGGACGCCTTCATCGCCCATACCGTCGATCACTTCGAGCAGGAAAACCGCTGGATGGAGCAGATCGGCTTTCCGCCCTGTCACAAGGCCGAGCACGACCGCGTGCTGGCCGTCTGCCGCGATGTGCGCAAGCGCCTGGAGCGCGGCGATGCCGCTCTCGGCCGGCAACTGATCCAGGAGCTGCCGCTGTGGTTCGACAACCACGTGGCGACGATGGATGCGGCGCTGTCGTCGTACATCGTGTCGATCGGCTTCGACACCGAGGCCGGCGAAATCCGCAATCCGCCGCAGGAGGGCAGCGCCGACGGTGCGTCGTCGTGCGGCACGCCTGCG
>SSSX01000740.1 GCA_015657735.1 Zoogloeaceae bacterium | reverse complement strand
TTGCTATCTACAACACGGAGCGACCGCATCTGTCGCTACAATTGAAAACGCCCGATGAGGTTCATCGGGTGTCTTTGTCGGCCAGCAATTGAACTGGTCAATCCGTCAAAATAGGTGTCAACCTATTTCAGGACCGGTCATATGGTTGAATATTAGTGGGTTGCAAATCGCCAAGGGGAATACAATCAGCATAATCAAAGAAGCTGCAAAGTCATGACTACACCAACCGCAGATCAAACATCGCCAATCAAAGCTGATGGCGTTCTCGGCAAACTCAAGCTGGTAGTAACACTCTCCACAATTATCGGATTGCTATCGACCAATATTGCTGCCCTAACCAGCGAGGTTGCACACACAGCTCTGTTCGATGGATTGAAGCAGGCAATAGGCTTTGCACTAGCTGAAACTATTGCCAACCGACTATTGAGCAACAGCCCTACAGAAGTTCGGAAAACAGATGTAGCAAGAAGAACTGCAGGCCTCGAAGCGGAGAAGGCTGATCTTCACCGGAAAATAAACTATAGCGAAGTACAGAATTCCAGCCTAAGCAAAGAGGCAGGCGATCTAAAGCAGAACTACGAGAAGCTGGAAGCGAGGCACGAAAAGCTATCCTCTGACCATCAAGACCTAAGCGATAGGCACAATAGACTCACCACCGAGCATGGTGATCTCCAAGGCCGACACGGACGGCTGGTCACTGAGCACAATGGCCTTTCTTCAAAACATGCCAAGCTCATTCAGGTACAAAGTCAAAGAGACGCGGCCGCCAAAAAACTTTCTAGCCGTGTAGCGCCCAGGGTAATTAACACTGCCACGAGGGCTGTTTCGACACTACCCGAAAAAGTCGTACCAGTCGTAGGAACTGTGGTGGCTGTCGGAATGACGCTCTGGGACGTCAAAGACATGTGCGAGACATTGCGTGACATTAATGAGATGAATGCTGTATTTGGATATCCATCCGCCGACGAACACAGAGTCTGCGGAATAAAAGTCCCTCACCTCTCCGGATATTGAAAAGAACAGGCCTGCCGTTTTCATGCAGAGGCCCCTGATCGGCGTTGATTCCTGCGGTCAACCGGAAAAAACGGCCAAAATCGAAATCAGAGCGAAGGCCGCGTCCACATCCAGCCGAGGACGATCACGGCGATACCGGCCGGCAGGTAGCGCCAGGGCTCGGGCAGGCTCAGCCAGCCGCCGAGGGCGCTGATGCTCATCAAGACCACGGCCAGGCGTTTGGCGGCCAGGGGAATCGCCCCATGATCGCGCCAGGCGCGGATGGCTGGCCCGGCCTTGGGGTGGGCGAGCAGTTTCGCCTCCCACTCGGGATGCGAGCGGGCGAAGAAATAGGCGGCGAGGATCAGGAAGGGCGTGGTCGGCAACAGCGGCAGCGCCGCGCCGAGCACGCCGAGGGCCACGGAAACGACGCCGAGGGCACGATAGACGGGGGTTTTCATGGGCGCCTAGCGTAGCTCCCAGTAGCTCGACCGGCCGTAGTGCTCCTTGAGCAGGTCGATGAACAGCCGGACCCGCAGCGGCAGGTGGCGGCGCTCGGGGAAGACGGCGTAGATGCCCATGGGCGGAGCCTGCCAGGCGTCGAGCACTGAGGTCAGCCGGCCCTCCTTCAAATCGCGGCCAACCTCCCACAGCGAGCGCCAGGCCAGGCCGCGCCCGGCCAGCGCCCATTCGTGCAGCACCGCCCCGTCGTTGCACTCGAAAGTGCCGCTGACCTTGAGCGTCTGCGTCTCGCCGCTGTCCGGGTGGCGAAACAGCCAGCCGCGCTGCTGGCCGAGCGACAGGCAGTCGTGCCCGGCCAGGTCGTCGGGCGTGCGCGGCACACCGTGGGCGACCAGGTAGGCCGGGCTGGCCACTACCATGCGCCGCATCTCGCCCAGCCGCACGCTGACCAGGCTGGAATCGGTCAGCTCGCCGATGCGCACGGCGCAATCGATGTTCTCGTTGATCAGGTCGACCAGGCGATCGGACAAGTTCAGATTGACGCGGACCTCGGGATTGGCCCGCATGAAATCGCCGACCAGCGGCGCCACGTGCTGGCGCCCAAAGCCAGCCGGGGCGGAAATTTTCAAGTAGCCACTGGCCTGCACGCCGCCCAGCGACACTGCCGCCTCGGCGTTGGCCAGGTCGAGCAGCAGCTTTTGGCAATCTTCCAGGAAAGCCTGCCCCTCGAAGGTCAGGGTCAGCTTGCGTGTCGTGCGGACCAGCAAGCGCACACCGAGGCGCGCCTCGAGGGCATCGATGCGCCGCCCGATGATGGCCGGGGTGACTCCTTCCAGCCGCGCCGCGGCCGACAGGCTGCCGCGAGTTGCGACACTGGCAAAGGCTTCGATCTGCTTCAGGCGGTCCATTCGATACCAACGGTAAAAGATGAAGTGATTCTAGCCGCCTTTTTAATCTTATAGAAGACCACTAGAATCCCTCCCATCGAATTGTCCGATCCATCACCTTTCAGGAGATCCGCATGGCCATCAACCTGCCCGCCGGTATGCAAATTACCGCCCCCGTGAAGCCCGAATGGGAATCCATCCTCACCACCGAGGCGCTGGAATTCGTCGCCAAGCTGCACCGCGCCTTCGAAGGCCGCCGCCAGGAACTGCTCAAGGCCCGCATCGAGCGCCAGGCCCGCATCGATGCCGGCGAAATGCCGGACTTCCTGCCGGAAACCGCCCACATCCGCAACGGCGACTGGAAGGTCGCCCCGGTGCCGGCCGCCCTGCAGTGCCGCCGCGTCGAAATCACCGGTCCGGTCGAAGCCAAGATGATCATCAACGCCTTCAACTCCGGCGCTGACTCCTACATGACCGACTTCGAGGATTCCAACAGCCCGAACTGGGAAAACCAGATCCAGGGCCAGGTGAACCTGTACAAGGCGATCCGTCGCGAACTGTCGTTCAAGAACGAAGCCGGCAAGGAATACAAGCTAAACGACAAGATCGCCACCCTGCAGATCCGTCCGCGCGGCTGGCACCTCGACGAAAAGCACGTGCTGGTCGATGGCCAGCGCGTTGCCGGCGGCCTGTTCGACTTCGGTCTGGTCTTCTTCCACAACGCCAAGGAGCAGATCGCTCGTGGCGCCGGTCCGTTCTACTACCTGCCGAAGATGGAAAGCCACCTCGAAGCCCGCCTGTGGAACGACGCCTTCGTCATGGCCCAGGATCACGTCGGCCTGCCGCAGGGCACCATCAAGGCCACCGTGCTGGTCGAAACCATTCTCGCCACCTTCGAGATGGAAGAAATCCTGTACGAACTGCGTAACCACTCCGCCGGTCTGAACGCCGGTCGCTGGGACTACATCTTCTCCTGCATCAAGAAGTTCAAGAAGCAGCCGGATTTCATTCTCGCGGACCGCGGGCTGGTCACCATGACCAGCCCGTTCATGCGTGCCTATTCGCTGCTTCTCATCAAGACCTGCCACAAGCGCGGAGCCTTCGCCATGGGCGGAATGGCGGCACAGATTCCCATCAAGAACGATGCCGCCGCCAACGATGCCGCCCTTGCCAAGGTGCGCGCCGACAAGGAACGCGAGGTAACCGACGGTCACGACGGCACCTGGGTGGCGCACCCCGGTCTGGTCCCCATCGCGAAGGAAGTCTTCGATGCGCGCATGAAGACGCCCAATCAGATCTCGCGCCAGCGGGACGACGTCAACGTGACCGCAAAGGATCTCCTCAATTTCCAGCCCCAGGCGCCCATCACGGAACAGGGCCTGCGCACGAACATCAACATCGGCATCCAGTACATGGGAGCCTGGCTCGCGGGCACGGGCTGCGTGCCGATCTTCAACCTCATGGAAGATGCCGCGACGGCCGAGATCTCGCGAGCGCAGATCTGGCACTGGATCCGCAGCCCCAAGGGCGTTCTGGACGACGGCCGCAAGGTCACGAAGGAACTGTTCCAGTCGCTTGTGCCGCAGGAGCTTGCGCGGGTGAAGGAAATCCTCGGCGACAAGCAATATGCCGCGGCAAAGTACGAGGAAGGTGCGAAGATGTTCCAGGAACTGACGCTCGCCGAAGACTTCGCGGAGTTCCTCACACTGCCCGCCTACGACTACGTGATCGCGCACGAACACCGCTGAACCGGGGATGGCCCGGGTCATCCTGGTCAACAAGCCCTACGGCGTGTTGAGCCAGTTCTCCGGGCCGCCCGGCGTTGGCACCCTGCGTGACTTCGTTCCGGTTCAGGACGTGTATCCGGCCGGACGGCTCGATGCCGACAGTGAAGGATTGCTTGCACTGACCGACGACGGCGC
>SSSX01000739.1 GCA_015657735.1 Zoogloeaceae bacterium | reverse complement strand
GAAGGGCGAGAAGGCGCCGCTGGCGAAGGTCGGCCTGCTGGAAATCCGCGATGCCGACGTGGATGGCGCCGGCCGCAAGGTGACGGTCGGCGAGCTGGCCGGCAAGGCGACGCGCATCGCGCTGGTGCGCGACCGGGACGGAATCTTCAACGCACAGAAGATCGCCGCCGACGGCAAGCCCGCGAAGGCGCCGGCCCGGCCCGCGCCGAAAGCGGCCCGCGCCGGCGGCCCCGACTGGCAGGTCGAGGTGAAGCGCGTCGCCCTCGACGACTGGGGCGTGCGCGTCGAGGACCGGACCCTGTCGCCGGCCATCGTGCTCAACGCCGAGCCGCTGGCGCTGAAGGTGGAGGGCTTGTCGACGGCCCGCGGCAGCAAGGCCAAGATCGATCTGCAGGCGGCGATCAACCGTCGCGGCCGGGTCGGCGTCGGCGGCAGCGTCGGCGTGAGCCCGCCGTCCGGCAATCTCGACCTGAACCTGAAGGCCGTCGATCTGGCGATGCTGCAGCCCTACGTCACCGAGCAGGTGAACATCGCGATCACCCGCGGCAACGTCAGTTCCCGCGGCAAGCTGGCCTTCGAGCTGGCGGCGCCCGGGGCGGGCAAGGACGCCGCGATGAAGGGGAGCTTCAGGGGCAACCTGACGATCGGCGACTTCGCGTCGGTGGACAAGCTCAACGCGGCCGACTTCCTGAAGTGGAAATCGCTGTACTTCGGCGGGGTGGACGTCCGTCTGGCGCCGATGGCGGTCAGCATCGACGACATCGCCCTCACCGACTTCTACACGCGCCTGATCCTCGACGCCAAGGGCGGCCTCAACATCCGCGAGATCACCGCCCAGCGGGCGGCGCAGCAGCAGGCCGACGAGGAGGCGGCGAAGGCCGGCGGCACGACCACGCCGAAGCCCGGCACCGCGGTGGCGCCGGTCGCCGCGGCACCGGCGGCACCGCTGCCGCTGTCGATCCGGCGCATCACCCTGCAGGGCGGCAACATCGCCTACAGCGACCGCTTCATCCGGCCGAACTACGACGCCAACCTCACCGGCATGGGCGGGCGGCTGATCAACCTGTCCACGCGTCCCGACACCATCGCCGAACTCGACCTGCGCGGCAAGGTGGACAACTCCGCGCCGGTCGAGGTCGTCGGCCGGCTCAATCCCTTCCGCCAGGACCGGGCGCTCGACATCAAGGCGTCGGTGACCGACTTCGAGCTGTCGAGCGTCTCCACCTACGCCGGCAAGTACGTCGGCTACGGCATCGAGAAAGGCAAGCTGTCGGCCAGGCTCAACTACAAGGTCGAGGACCGCAAGCTCACCGCGACCAACCAGGTCTTCCTCGATCAGCTGACCTTCGGCGACAAGGTCGACAGCCCCAGCGCCCTCAAGCTGCCGGTGCTGCTGGCGGTGTCGCTGCTGAAGAACGGCCGCGGCGAGATCGACCTCGACCTGCCGATCGGCGGCTCGCTGGACGATCCGCAGTTCAGCGTCGGCGGCATCGTCGTCAAGGTCATCGTCAACCTGATCACCAAGGCCATCACCTCGCCCTTCGCGCTGCTCGGCTCGATGTTCGGCGGCAACGGCGAGGAACTCGCCTGGCTGGATTTCGAGCCGGGCTTCGCGCGCCTGCCCGATGGCGCCGACGGCAAGCTGCAATCGATCGCCAGGGTGATGAAGGAAAAATCCGGACTCAAGCTCGACATCGCCGGCCGCGTCGATCCGGCGACGGACAGGGACGGGTTGAAGCAGGCCCAGCTGGTCGGCAAGGTCGAGGCGCTGAAGGTCAAGGACATGGCCAAGCGCGGCGAGTCGGTCGGCGAGGGCGGCCGCGTGCGCGTCGAGCCGGGCGAATATCCGGCCTTGCTGGCCCGGGTCTACAAGGACGAGAAGTTTCCCAAACCGCGCAACATGGTCGGACTCGCGAAGGATTTGCCGGTGGCCGAGATGGAGAAGCTGATCGTCGCCAATGCCAGCGTCAGCGACGAGGACGTGCGCCTGCTGGCCCAGCAGCGCGCCCAGGAGGTCAAGAACTGGCTCGTCGACAAGGGTCAGGTTCCGGCCGAACGCATCTTCGTGCTGGCCGGCCGCGAGGGCGACGACGGCAAACAGCCGAAGGCGAAGATCAGCCGGGTGGATTTCTCGCTGCGCTGAGGGGGAAGACGATGCGTCCTGAAAAACTGAGCGATGTCCGGCGCGCCGAAGCGCTGGCGGCCCTCGACGGCTGGCAGTGGCTGCCGGAGCGCGCGGCGATCGGCAAGCAGTTCCGCTTTGCCGATTTCAACGCCGCCTTCGGCTGGATGACGCGGGTCGCGCTGATGGCCGAGCGGCTCGATCACCACCCGGAATGGCGCAACAGCTACAGCCGGGTCGAGGTCGTGCTGACCACCCACGACGCCGGTGGGCTGACCGAGCTCGACCTGCAGCTGGCGGCTTTCATGGACCGCGCGGCGGCCGGCCCGGCCTGACGCTTGCGGCGCTGCGGCATGCCTGCGGCGGGCGACGATGCTAAGCTTGGCCGGCCACCGACCGGGAGATCACCGCCGATGCACCTGACGTTTGACTGGAGCACGAACCTGCGTCGAATCCGCCCGCCGGGCACCGCGACGACCGACGCCGACGACGCCCAGCGCGGCCGCTGGAAGCGCTTTCCGTACGGCGACCGGGTCTACCGCTACTGCGGTGCGGCGCTGTCCGGCAACTGGTCGCGGCTGCACCGCGGCGACCGCGAGGTCTACCCCGATGCCGGCAATCTGGCCGGGCTGCTGCGCGCCAACCCGGCGCTGGCCGCCCACGTTCCCGATCCGGCGGCGGCGGCGGTGGGGCTGCAGGCGGCGTGGCGGGCCTACCACGCGGGAGATTTTGCCGACGCGGTCGACCGCGGGCTGGCCACCGGCCCGGCCGGCATCGTCGTCGCGGCGCGCGCCGCGCTGGTGCACGCCTCCCGTCTCGAGGACGACCCGTTGCGGCGGGCCGAGATCCTGCGCGAAACCGTCGCTTCCAGCGCGGCGCTGCTGGAACTGGCGCCGAACTGGGCCAATGCGTGGTTCGTGCACGGCCTGGCGCTGGTCGGCCACTGCCGGCAGGTTCCGCTGGTGACGACGCTGGCCCGCGGACTTGGTAGCCGGCTGCGCGAGAGCCTGCGGCGGACGCTGCAACTCGAGCCGCAGCATGCCGACGCCCATGCGGCGCTGGGCATCCACTGCGCCGACGTCATCGACAAGGCCGGAGCGATGGTCGGCGCGCTGACCCATGGTGCGCGCCGCGAGGCGGTGGTCGCCCATTTCGAGGCGGCGCGGGCGCTGCATCCGCAGTCGCCGGTGCTCCTCGCCGACTACGCGCGCGCACTGCAGCGGGCCGGCGGCGGAGCGGGTGCGGTCCAGGCGCTGTGGGTCGATGCGTCGGCCTGCCAGCCGGCCGACGCGCTGGAACGGCTCGACGTGGAAGGGGCGCGGAGCGAACTCGGGTAGCCGGCCGCGGTCAGCCCTTGGCGCGGATCAGGCGTGCCTTCTCGCGCTCCCAGTCGCGTTCCTTTTCGGTTTCGCGCTTGTCGTACTGCTTCTTGCCCTTGGCGAGGCCGACGCTGATCTTCACGCGGCCCTTGCTGTAGTGCAGGTCGAGGGGCACCAGCGCGTAGCCGGCCCGTTCGACCTTGCCGATCAGCTTGTCGATTTCTTCCGAGTGCAGCAGCAGCTTGCGGGTGCGGGTCGGGTCGGGGTGGATGTGGGTGGAGGCGGATTCCAGCGGCGTGATGTGCATGCCGACGATGAAGATCTCGGCCCCGCGGATCACCACGTAGCTTTCCTTGATGTTGGCGCGTCCGGCGCGGATGCCCTTGACCTCCCAGCCTTCCAGGACGAGGCCGGCTTCGTATCTGTCCTCGATGAAGTAATCGTGGAAGGCTTTGCGGTTGTCGATGATGCTCATGGGCGTTGCCTCATTGGCGTTGCTTTGGGGGACGCGTAAAATCGCGCATTTTAACAGCTCGATTCCCCGCCCGCGCCCCGATGGCTGCCGTCAAGAAAATTGTCCTGATCGAGTTCACCCCGGCCCAGATGTTCGATCTGGTGGACCGCTGCGAGGATTACCCCAAATTCCTGCCCTGGTGCGGTGGCAGCGACGTGCACGGCCGCGACGAGCAGTTCACCCGCGCGACCCTCCACATCAACTACCACGGCATCAAGTCCCACTTCAGCACCGAAAACGAGAAGCGTTACCCGTCGCACATGCTGATCCGCCTGACCGACGGCCCCTTCACCCACCTCGACGGCTCGTGGGACTTCATCCCGCTCGGCGACGCCGCCTGCAAGGTCGAGTTCAACCTGCGCTACGAGTTTTCGAGCCGACTCATCGAAAAGGCGGTCGGCCCGGTGTTCAGTCACATCGCCAACACCTTCGTCGATTCCTTCGTCAAGCGCGCCGCGCAAATCTACGGAAAGAGCTGAACCGCAATGTCGGATTCCATCAACATCGAAGTCTGCTACGCGCAGCGCGATCGGCAGGAGATCGTGCACCTCAAGCTGCCGGCCGGGAGCACCGTCCAGCGCGCCATCGACGCCTCGGGCCTGCTGCAGAAGCACCCCGAGATCGATCTCGCCAAGACCAACAAGCTGGGCATTTTCGCCAAGCTGGTGAAGGCTGACGCGGTGCTGCGCGACCGCGACCGGATCGAGATCTACCGCCCGCTGATCGCCGACCCGAAGGAGGTGCGCCGCAAGCGTGCCGAGGAAGGCAAGGTCATGAAGAAAGGTGGCGGACCGGCCGAGGAGGGCGCCGCCTAGTTGCGGCCGGCGCGCCTACTTGCAGGCGCGCTCGACGGCGGCGCGGGTGCGTTCGGTCTCGGCGGCGCGCTCGTCGTCGTCGAGGATGACGCGCTCGCCGTTGGCGTCGAAGCGCTGCATCCGCTGGCCGCTCTCGAGGGCCGCCAGCTGGCGGCGGTTGTCGGTGCATTCGCGCTGGCGGATTTCGTCGGCGGCCTGCTGCTTGCGCGCCTTGTCCTCGGCCTCGGCGGCCTCGGCGCGGCGCTGGCGGAAGGCCAGATCCTTCTCGGCGTAGCTCGGCGCGGTTTGTCCGGCGCTGTCGGCGGCCGGCCGGGCCGGTGCGAGGGGCGTCTGGCGGAGGGTGCGGACCTTCGCGTCGGGCGGTGGGTTGTCGGAGTAATACACCCGGCCACTGGCATCTTTCCAGCTGTAAATGCCCTGGGCGAAGGCGGCCTGGCCGGCGCACACCAGCAGCACAACGAAAAGATTGCGGAACATCGAAGACTCCAGTTGGACAAAGCTTTTGCCGCAACGCGGCGAGCTACGTATAATACGGATTTGATTCAAGGGATTAAAGCCATGCGAGTGATCCAGAAGGCGCTGACGTTCGACGACGTCCTTCTCATCCCGGCCCATTCCAGCGTTCTCCCGCGCGACGTCAGCCTCCAGACGAAACTCACGCGCAACATTACCCTGAACATTCCGCTGGTGTCCGCTGCCATGGACACCGTCACCGAAGCACGTCTTGCCATCGCACTCGCCCAGGAAGGCGGGATCGGTATCGTTCACAAGAACCTCACCGCGCAGCAGCAGGCGGCCGAAGTGGCCAAGGTAAAACGCTTCGAATCGGGCATCCTCAAGGATCCGATCACCATTCCGCCGACCATGACGGTCCGCGAAGTGTTGACCCTGACCCGCACCCACAAGTTCTCCGGCCTGCCGGTGGTGGAAGGCGACAAGGTGATCGGCATCGTCACCAACCGGGACACCCGCTTCGAGACCAATCTCGACCAGCCGGTGGCGGCGATCATGACGCCCCAGGCCCGCCTGGTCACCGTCCGCGAAGGCACCAGTCTCGACGAAGCCCGCGCGCTGATGCACAAGCACCGCCTCGAGCGGGTGCTGGTGCTCAACGAAACCGGCGGGCTGGCCGGCCTCATCACCGTCAAGGACATGATGAAGTCCACCGAGCACCCGCTCGCCGCCAAGGACGACCTCGGCCGCCTGCGCGTCGGCGCGGCGATCGGCGTGGGCGCCGGCACCGAGGAACGGGCTACGCTGCTCGCCGAGGCCGGCGTCGACCTGATCGTCGTCGACACCGCCCACGGTCATTCGCAGGGCGTGCTCGACCGCGTGAACTGGGTCAAGAAGAACTTCCCGCAGGTCGAGGTCATCGGCGGCAACATCGCCACCGCCGCGGCGGCCCGGGCGCTGGTCGATTGCGGCGCCGACGGCGTCAAGGTCGGCATCGGCCCCGGCTCGATCTGCACCACGCGCATCGTCGCCGGCGTCGGCGTGCCGCAGATCACCGCGGTCGACAACGTCTCCACGGCGCTCGCCGGCTCCGGCGTGCCGATGATCGCCGACGGCGGCATCCGCTACTCCGGCGACATCTCCAAGGCCATCGCCGCCGGTGCCAACGCGGTGATGCTCGGCGGCCTGTTCGCCGGCACCGAGGAAGCGCCGGGCGAGACCGTGCTGTTCCAGGGCCGTTCCTACAAGTCCTACCGGGGCATGGGTTCGCTCGGGGCGATGCAGCAGGGCGCCGCCGACCGCTACTTCCAGGACAACGAAGGCAACGTCGACAAGCTGGTGCCGGAAGGCATCGAAGGTCGCGTGCCCTACAAGGGCCCGGTCACCGCGGTGATCCACCAGCTGATGGGTGGCCTGCGCGCGTCGATGGGCTACGTGGGCTGCGCGACCATCGACGACATGCGCACCCGCGCCGAGTTCGTCGAGATCACCTCGGCGGGCATCCGCGAGTCGCACGTCCACGACGTGCAGATCACCAAGGAAGCGCCGAACTACCACGTGGATTGACGTCCGTCGCGCCACGTTTTTCCGGAGGCAGCCGCAAGGCTGCCTTCGTGCGTTCACGGCGGGGGGCGCCGGCCGGATAATCGGCGGAACCTCTTGCGCTCGCCGGGTATCCACTCCTTCATGCCGAATACAAGCGAAACCCCTTTTTCGTCCCCGACGCCGGTCGTCGCGGTGAGCCGGCTCAGCCGGCGTGTGGCGTCCGACGCGGGCGCCGAGCTGCGCATCCTCGACGATGTGTCGTTCTCCATCGAAGCCGGCGAGGCGGTGGCCATCGTCGGCGCCTCGGGTTCGGGCAAATCCACGCTGCTCGGCCTGCTGGCCGGGCTGGATGCGCCGTCCGACGGCGAGGTGCGCATCCGCGGGCAGGATCTCTTCGCGCTCGACGAGGATGGCCGGGCGGCGCTGCGCGGCGCCTGCGTCGGCTTCGTGTTCCAGTCCTTCCAGCTGCTGCCGGCGCTGACCGCCGTCGAAAACGTGATGTTGCCGCTCGAGCTGGCCGGTCGCCGCGACGCGCGTCAGGAAGCCGAGGCGTGGCTCGGCCGGGTCGGGCTGTCGGGGCGGCTCGGGCACTATCCGCGCCAGCTGTCGGGTGGCGAGCAGCAGCGGGTGGCGGTCGCCCGCGCCTTCGCGCCGCGTCCGGCGCTGGTGCTCGCCGACGAGCCGACCGGCAATCTGGACGTGGCGACCGGCGAGGCGGTGATCGAGCTGATGTTCTCGCTCAACGCCGAGTCGGGCACGACGCTGGTGCTGGTGACCCACGACGCGGCGCTGGCGGCCCGCTGCAAGCGGACGCTGCGGCTGGCGGCGGGCCGGCTGGTGGGCTGATTTGTTGCAAAATCAGCAACAATGAAGTTCGGATTGTTGCTGATTTAGAGCGAGTGAGCGCGGGCGTTCAGTCGATCCGGAACAGCGAATTTTCCTTCAGCCCGCAGCGCTGCAGGATGCCGCGGGCGGCGGCGACACCGCTTTGCACCGCGGATTCGAGCGTCGCCGGGTAATCCGAGGCGACGTAGTCGCCGGCCAGCCAGATGCCGGGTTCCGGCGTGGCGCCGGTCGGGCGCCGGACGCCAGGGGTACAGGCGAAGGTGGCGCGCTTCTCGGTGATGATCTGTGCCCATTTCAGCGCCGGCAGCGGGCCGAGAATGGCCTGCAGTTCGCCGAGCAGGGCGATTTCCAGCGCGTCGCCGGAAATCTGCCGGTGGGCGCCGCTGGCGCTGATGACGACGCCGACCAGTCCGTCCGGCCCGCCGAGGGCGGCGCGGTCGAAGGCCCACTGACCGTAGCCGCCGCTCATGCCGATCATCGGCGCCGGGAAGGCGAGCGGGCCGTCGAAGGCCAGCCAGGCGGTGACGATGGGTTCGTGGCGGAGGGCGGCGAGCTGTTCGACGAGGCCGGCCAGCGCCGGCAGCGCTCCGACCAGCGGGGCCACGTGGTAGGGCGCGGTGGCGATCACCACGTGGTCGTAGCGGGTGTGCCAGGGGTCGCCGTCGAGGCGGTAGCCGCCGTCGCCGGTTGCTTCGATGGCGCGGATCGGTTCGCTGGTGCGCACGGCGTGGCCGCGCATGGCGAGCCAGCGGGAGGCGGGCACCGGGAACAGTTCGGAGAGGTCGACCTTCGGCAGCAGCAGGTCGGAGGCCGAGGCGCCCGCGGCCAGGCTGTCGCGCAGCACGTGGGCGAAGACCTGCGCCGAGGCAGCGGCGACCGGCGTGTTGAGGGCCGCCACGCACAGCGGCTCCCAGATCAGCCGCGAGAGCCTGGCGGTCTGGCCGGTTTCGGCCAGCAGCGCGGCGACCGGGCGGTCGGGCGCGACGCGGAAGCGGTCGCGCTTGAGGCGCCGCAGCAGGCGCACCATCGCCAGCTTGTCGGCCCAGTCGAGGCCGCGCGCGCGCAGCAGGCCGACGGCGAGGTGCAGCGGGGCGGGCAGGGCGGCGGCGCGCAGTTCGCAGGGGTCGGCGGCGCCGGGGTAGATCAGGGCCAGCCGGCGGGTGTCGAGCACGCCCGGGCGGACGCCGACCAGGCGCAGCAGGCGCAGGGTTTCGGAGTAGGCGCCGAGCAGGATGTGCTGGCCGTTGTCGACCCGGTGGCCGTCTTTTTCGACGACCCGTGCCCGTCCGCCGAGGGTCCGCGAGGCTTCGAACAGCGTGACCCGGGCGCCGCTGCGGGCCAGCGTGACGGCTGCCGCAAAGCCGGCGTAGCCGCCGCCGATGACGGCCAGCTCGGGCTTCATCCGCGCAGCCAGGTGGTGCCGGCGAGCCAGATCTTGCGCAGCGGGGTCAGCGAGGTGCGGCGGTCGAGCACCTGGAAGCCGTCGGCCTCGATCTCGTCGAGCAGGGTGCGGTAGATGGCGGCCATGATCAGTCCGGGGCGCTGGGCCTTGCGGTCCTCGGGCGGGAGCTGGGCGAAGGCCTGGTCGTAGAACTGGCGCGCGCGCGCGGCCTGGAAGGCCATCATGTCGCGGAAGCTGTCGGAGTACTGGCCGTCGAGGAGCTGCCGGGCCGGCACGTTGAAGCGCTGCAGCTCGTCGATGGGCAGGTAGATGCGCCCGCGGCGGGCGTCCTCGCCGACGTCGCGGATGATGTTGGTGAGCTGGAAGGCGAGGCCCAGGTCGTGGGCGTATTTGAGAGTCTGGCGGTTGGTGTAGCCGAAGATCTCGGCCGACAGCAGGCCGACCACGCTGGCGACCCGGTAGCAGTAGAGGTTGAGGGCCTTCCAGTCGAGGTAGCGGGTCTGCAGCAGGTCCATCTGCATGCCGTCGATGATCTCGAGCAGTTGCTCGCGGGGCAGGCTGAAGCGCCGGATGACGTCCTTCAGGGCCAGGCCGACCGGATGCTGCGGGGCGCCGTCGAAGATCAGCGCGACCTGGGTGCGCCACCAGTCGAGCTTGGTCTGGGCGATCTGCAGGTCGTGGCATTCGTCGACCACGTCGTCCACCTCGCGGCAGAAGGCGTACAGCGCGGTGATCGCCTGACGCCGCTCGGGCGGCAGGAACATGAAGCTGTAGTAGAAGCTGGAGCCGCTGGCGGCGGCCTTTTCCTGGCAGTAGGCGTGCGGATCGGTCATGGGGTTCAGCAGGTCAGGGCGCGCCAGGCGAGGCGCAGCCAGTCGGCCCGGCCGAGGGCCGGCCGGTGGTGGAAGACGTCGTAGCTGTGCGCCTCGATCTTGTCGAGCACGGCGAGGCCGCCCTGCACGACCAGACGCAGCTCCCAGCCGATGCGGCCGGGCAGGCGGCGGGCCAGCGGCGCGCCGTTGAGCATCATCGTGCGGGCGCGCTGGATCTCGAAATCCATCAGCGCCGAGAACGGGCGGGTCACCTCGCCCTGCACGCCCTGCACGATGTCGGCCGCGCTGACGCCGAAGCGTTCCATGTCGGCCTGGGGCAGGTAGATGCGGTCCTTGCGCCAATCGACGGCCACGTCCTGCCAGAAGTTGATGAGCTGCAGGCTGGTGCAGATGCGGTCCGACAGCAGCAGGTTGGTGGTGCTGTCGGCGCGGTACAGGCGCAGCAGCAGGCGGCCGACCGGGTTGGCGGAGCGGCGGCAGTAGTCGGCCAGTTCGTCGAAGTCGGCGTAGCGGGTCTTGACGACATCCTGGCTGAAGGCGTCGAGGAGGTCGCGGAACAGGCCCGGCGGCAGCTTGAAGCGGCGGATGGCGTCGCCGAGGCGCTCGAAGATCGGTGCCAGCGCCGGATCGTCGCACGGTTTGCCGTGCTCGATGGCGTGCAGCGCCCGGCGATACGCGTCGAGGCCGGCGAGGCGGGCGGCCGGCTGCGCGTCGCCTTCGTCGGCGATGTCGTCGGCCGAGCGCGCGAAGGCGTAGATCGCCTCCACCGGTTCGCGCAGGTGCGCCGGCAGCAGAAACGATGCGACGGGAAAATTCTCGTAGTGGTCGACGGGCATGGGCGGGCGGAGTATACCGGGCCAG
>SSSX01000107.1 GCA_015657735.1 Zoogloeaceae bacterium | reverse complement strand
TCCATGTAAACCTGGCCGCCGTACTGGTGCACGGTGGCGCAGATGTCGCGGATGGCTTCCTCGAACACGCCGTGGGTGGACGGGTAGGTGATCATCAGCGCGGCGAGCTTGTCGGCGTGCTGTGCGGCCTTGGCGCGGAGGTCGGCGAGGTCCACGTTGCCGTTGTCGTCACAGGCGACGACGACTACCTCCAGGCCGCACATCTGGGCGGTGGCCGGGTTGGTGCCGTGGGCCGACTTGGGGATCAGGCACACCGTGCGGTGGTGGTCGCCGCGGGCGGCGTGGTAGCGGCGGATCGCGACGAGGCCGGCGTATTCGCCCTGAGCGCCCGAGTTGGGCTGCATGCAGATGGCGTCGAAGCCGGTGATTGCGCGCAACTGGGCGGCGAGGCCGTCGATCATCTCGAGGTAACCGGCGGTCTGGTCGGCCGGGGCGAAGGGGTGGATGTCGGCGAACTCGGGCCAGGTGACGGGGATCATCTCGCTGGTGGCGTTGAGTTTCATCGTGCACGAGCCGAGCGAGATCATCGAATGGTCGAGGGCCAGGTCGCGGTTCTGCAGGCGCTTGAGGTAGCGCAGCATCTCGTGTTCGGTGTGGTGGGTGTTGAACACCGGGTGCGCCAGGATCGCGTCGTCGCGCAGCAGGGCCTCGGGCAGATTGCCGCCGCGGGCGGCGACGGTGGCGTCGAGGGCGGCCACGTCGGCCGTCGCGCCGAAGGCGCCGAGCAGGGCGGCGACGTCGGCAATGGTGCTCTTTTCGTCGAAGGAGATGCCGAGGGCGTGGCCGTCGACGTGACGCAGGTTGAAGCCGGCGGCCTGGGCGGCGGCGTAGATGGCGGCCGAGCGGGCGCCGGTTTCGACCTGCAGGGTGTCGAAGAAGCTGTCGGCGGCCAGGGCGAAGCCGGCCTGGCGCAGACCTTCGGCGAGCGTCGCGGCGAGGCGGTGGACGCGCGCGGCGATACTGCGCAGGCCTTCCGGACCGTGATAGACGGCGTACATGCCGGCCATGTTGGCGAGCAGCACCTGGGAGGTGCAGATGTTGGAGTTGGCCTTTTCGCGGCGGATGTGCTGTTCGCGGGTCTGCAGCGTCATGCGCAGGGCGGTCTTGCCGCGGGCATCCTTCGAGACGCCGATGATGCGCCCGGGCATCGAGCGGACATGGGCTTCGCGGGTGGCGAAGAAGGCGGCGTGGGGGCCGCCGAAGCCGAGCGGCACGCCGAAGCGCTGGGCCGAGCCGAAGGCGATGTCGGCACCCAGTTCGCCGGGCGACTTGAGCAGCACCAGGGCCAGCAGGTCGGAGGCCACCGCGGTGATCGCGCCCTTGGCCTTGAGGCCGGCGATCGGGGCGGAGATGTCGGCGACGGCGCCGCGTTCGTCGGGATATTGCAGCAGCGCGCCGAAGACGTCGTGGCGGGCGGCATCGAAGGCCGGGCCGACGATCAGTTCGAAGCCGAAGTAGTCGGCGCGGGTACGCACCACGTCGAGGGTTTGCGGGAAGATGCCTTCATCGACGAAGAAGGCCTGGCTCTTGACCTTGGAGATGCGCCGGGCCATCGCCATCGCTTCGGCGGCGGCGGTGGCTTCGTCGAGCAGCGACGCGTTGGCGAGTTCCAGGCCGGTCAGGTCGATGACCATCTGCTGGTAGTTGAGCAGGGCTTCGAGGCGGCCTTGCGAGATTTCGGCCTGGTACGGGGTGTAGGCGGTGTACCAGCCGGGGTTTTCCATCACGTTGCGCAGGATGACCTTGGGCGTGATGGTGTCGTAGTAGCCCATGCCGATGAGGGACTTCTTCAGCACGTTCTTGCCCGCGATGGCCTTGAGGCGCGCCAGCGCGACGTGCTCGGCGGTCGGTTCGCCGATGGCCAGCGGCGCGGGCAGGCGGATGCCGGCCGGGACGGTCTGGCTGATCAGGGTGTCGAGGGCGTCGACGCCAAGGGCGGCAAGCATGGCCGGCAGCTCGTTGGCGCAGGGGCCGAGGTGGCGACGGATGAAGTCGTCACCCTGTTCGAGGGTGGCAAGCGGGGCGGAGAGAAGGGTTTTCGACATGGGAGAACTCGGATTGATGTGCAGCGGCAGCAGGACGGGGTGCGCCAGGCCCGGCGCACCCGGAAGCGGTGTTTCAGCCGATCGCAGCTTCGTAGCCGGCGGCGTCGAGCAGCGCATCGACATCGGCGGGGTTGGCGGGCTTGATCTTGAACAGCCAGGCGGCGTAGGCATCGGCGTTGACCGCTTCGGGGGCATCGACGGCGTCCTGGTTGGCGGCGATGATTTCGCCGGCGACCGGCGCGTAGATGTCGGAAGCGGCCTTGACCGACTCGATGACCGCAATGGCTTCGCCGGCGGCAACGGCGCGGCCGGTTTCCGGGAGTTCGAGGAAGACCACGTCGCCGAGGGCTTCCTGGGCGTGATCGGTGACGCCGACGGTCACGGAGCCGTCCGCTTCGGTGCGGATCCATTCGTGGGAGGCGGTGTAGCGGAGGTTGGCGGGGATCGTCGTCATGGTCGTGTCCTTGTCGATTGGGAGCGGGTTGAGCGGATGGGAATTCAGGGAGCAGGTTAGGGGTTTGCCGTTGCCTACGAAAGAGGTTGTCGCGCCCCGGTGGTCGGCGTCGTGCCGGGGCGGAAATAAAAACGGGGCCGCTCCGACATTTTCAGTCGTAGCGGCCCCATCTGTCCTCTTTACCTGAGAGATTGCCGCGGCCTGCTTTCGATGCGGCCGGCGGCGTGCCCCTTCGGTGGATGCGGCGGGCCACGGAAAGCCTTCGTGGCAGGCTGCATCGCTCTCCAGATTGTTGATTCGTCGGCGGTCCGTTTGCCTGAGCGGTTCCGGGGGGTTACGCCTTCGGCGGCTCGCCGGATTCCATGGGCGAGCGCTCTCCCGCGCGACGGCGCGCACATTACCATTCGGGGCGGAGGAGGGCAAGGGTCTGCTAAACTCGCGCGGATGACACCGTCCCGAAGCCGTTTCCTGCCGATTCGCGGCCTGCGTTACCACCTGCGCGAGTGGGGGGACGAAGGCGCGCCCAAGCTCTTCCTGCTGCATGGCTGGATGGATGTCTCGGCGTCCTTCCAGTTCCTCGTCGACGAACTGCGCGGCGGCTGGCATGTGATCGCCCCCGACTGGCGGGGCTTTGGCCAGACCGAGTGGATCGGTGGCGACGCTTACTGGTTTCCGGATTATCTCGGCGATCTCGACGCCATCCTGCGCACCTGTGCGCCCGACGAGGCGGTGACGCTGGTCGGCCATAGCATGGGTGGCAACGTGGCCTGCCAGTACGCCGGCGTGCGGCCGTCGCGGGTCGCCCGGCTCGTCGCGCTGGATGCCTTCGGGCTGGCCGACTGCGTGCCCGAGCAGTCGCCCGGCCGCCTCGAAAAATGGCTGAACCAGCTCGAACAGCCGATGAGTTTCAGCACCTACCCGAACCGGGCCGCGCTGGCGGCGCGACTGCAGACCGCCAACCCGCGCCTGCCGGCCGACAAGGCG
>SSSX01000106.1 GCA_015657735.1 Zoogloeaceae bacterium | reverse complement strand
AGGCGCAGGTCGCGCTTGTCGCCGCGTTCGATCAGCTGGTCGACCCGCAGCACGTTGTCGACCGGGCGCTCCCAGTAGCCGCCGCTGCCGTTTCTGGCCGGGTTGATGCTGGTCACCGAGGCGGTGACGACCGGGTTGGGACGCGCGCCGGCGATGTCGATGCCGGCCCGGGCGCCGGCCACCGCGGCGCGCGCCTGGAGGATCGACGGGTTGGCTTCGAGCAGCAGCCTTTCGGCGTCGGCGAGGCTCAGGCGGGGGTCGTCGGCGGACTGGGCGGTGGCGGTCAGCGGCGCCAGCAGCGCGGCAAGGAGGAGGAGCAGCCGGCGGGGCCGGTGGAGGGGTGGAGGTGGGCGCATGCCTGCAGGCTCGAACGGTCAGGATTTCAGTCTAGGCAGCGTCCCTGTCGATGACCTGACTTTTTTCTTGCATGAAGCTTGCAGAGTGTGGATCGGCCCGGCGGCGGGCGGGCGCTCGTCCGGCAGGGTTCAGGCGCGGGCGACCGGGTCGATGACGCTGAGCACGGCTTCGATCAGCAGGCACACGTCGCGGCGGTCACGGGCGTCGACCTCGAAGACCGGCACGCAGCCGAAGCCGGTGCGTTCGAGTTCGGCCTGGTAGTCGGCCAGCCGCGGCGTGGCGCGCAGGTCCATGTGGGTGACGCCGATGGCGACGGCGGTCTTGCGGATGAAGGCGCTGAAGGCGCCGAGGTAGAAGCGCAGTTCCTTCAGCGGGTCGCCGCGGGCGTTGTCGATGAGCAGGATCAGCGCGATGCCGCCTTCGGTGAGAATCTCCCACATGAAATCGAAGCGCGGCTGGCCGGGGGTGCCGTAGAGGTGGATCGTGCTGCCGTCGGAGAGCTTCATCGCGCCGTAGTCGAGGGCCACGGTGGTGTTGGGCTTCAACTCGCGGACTTCGTCGGAGGCGGCGGCGTCGGTGCGCACCGGCGGGATGTCGCTGGCGGCCGACACGGCCGTCGTCTTGCCGGCTCCGACGGGGCCGGCGAAGATGATCTTGTAATGACTCATCCGGCCGGTCAGCCCGTGGCGGCCTCGCCGAGACGGGCGCCGAGCAGTTTGCCGAGGATGCGCTTGAAGAGGCCGCGCATCGGCGCTGCGGCGTGGGGGGCGTCGGCGTCGGCCGGCGCCGGGCGGGCGGGCAGCCGGGCGCCGGCGAGGGCGGCCGGCGTGGTGACCAGTTCGACCAGACCGAGCGCATGGCAGGCGCTGAAAAAGGCGAAAACGTAGCGCTGCGGCACGCCGAGGGTGGCGACGGTGTCGCGCAGGCTGACGTTGCCCCGCGACCACAGGCCGGCGATGCGCATCGCCTCGGGCGGCACCGCCAGGCGGGTCAGGTTGGGCCAGCAGCGCAGGCGGACCGGGTGGTCGAGTTGCGTGCCGCGGGGCAGCCGGCCACGCGACGCCCACAGCGCCACGTCCCATTCGAGGGCTTCGAGGGGGCGGCTGTCGAGCCCGGCGAGTTGCGTGGCGTCGGCCGGTTCGACGCGGTTCATGCGCACGGTGCCGCGGGTCGGCAGTTGAGCCAGGGCGCGCAGCGCGTTGGCACTGCGCACCTGGTAGGCGCTGCCGCCGAGCGGGTCGAGGTAGAGCGCGGTGCCGCTGGCGTCGTCGAGACGCACCGGGCGGTGGATCTCGCGGGCGTGGGCGAGGGCGCGGGCGATCTCGCCCTGCAGGAACAGCTCCGGCACGTAGTAGATGGCGGTCAGGGCCTGCGGGTCGTCGAGGTCGACGTCGGGCATCGAGCCGACGTAGAAGGTGGACAGGCGTTCTTCGAGCTGGCGCAGCAGTGCCGTCGGGTCGGCGCCGAGCGGGCGGGAGGGGGCGCGGCCGAGCAGCGCGTCGACCGGAATCTCGTCGGGGATGTCGTCGGCGTCGGTGTCGGCGGTTTCGGTGAAGTGGGTGGCCTGCGGCAGCAGGCGGCGGGCCTGTTCGAGCGCCGCCGAGAACGCCGCCAGACCGACCGGCTTGGTGATTTCGATGGTCAGCGGGTCGGGGTTGCGGCGCGGCGACTGGGCGCTGACGATCAGCGGGCGCCCGGGGTAGAGCAGGCGGTGGCCTTCGAGCAGATAGGGGCCGAGTTCGTTGTCGATGTCGATGAAGGCCACGTCGGCCGCCTTTTCGTCGGTGATCTGGCAGGCGCGCGGGCCGACGCGCGAGAGGAAGATCTCGAAGGCGTACAGGGTGCGGCTGTCCATGCCGGCGTGGCACAGGCGGAGGGTGGTCGGGGCGTTCATCGTGAGAGGTCTCCCGTGGGGTCAGAAGGTCGGCGTGGCGCAGCCGATCAGGCCGCGGGTCAGGACCGGGCGCCGCGCCGGCGGATCAGATGCATCTCGAGATGACTCGACGCCCGGCCGCTGTCGTCCGGCACATGCAGGCTGTGCATTTCCGGCGTCCGGAAGGCGGGTTCGGGTCGTTCCACTGGCGGTGCCCTCGAGTGCGGGTGGGTCCGTCGCCGCAGCGCGGCGGGTCGCGATATGACGAAACCGATTATAGGTGGCATTCCCACAATGGCGATGGGTGTTTTGATTATTTCTATTGTT
>SSSX01000738.1 GCA_015657735.1 Zoogloeaceae bacterium | reverse complement strand
GGACGAGAACATCACCGTCGTGCGTCGCGCCGATGGCTCGGGTACGACTTTCCTTTTCACCAACTACCTGTCGAAGGTGAATGTCGAGTGGAAGGACAAGGTCGGTGCCGGGACCGCCGTGCAGTGGCCGGAAGGCGTGGGTGGCAAGGGTAACGAAGGCGTCGCGTCGTACGTTCAGCGCATCAAGGGTGGCATCGGCTACGTCGAGTACGCCTACGCCAAGAAGAACAAGATGATCCACCTTGCGATGAAGAACAAGGCTGGCGAGTACGTCCAGCCGGACGACCTGACCTTCCAGGCTGCGGCGTCCTACGCCGAGTGGAACAAGGTGCCGGGCTTCGGCGAGATCCTCACCGATCAGCCTGGCAAAACCAGCTGGCCGATCACCGGCGCCAGCTTCGTGCTGATGCACAAGGTCCAGGCTGATCCGGCCAAGGGCGCCGAGGTGCTGAAGTTCTTCGACTGGGCGTTCAAGAACGGTCAGAAGACCGCCGAGGAGCTCGACTACGTCGCGCTGCCGGCGACGCTCGTCAAGCAGATCGACGCCGCCTGGCGGGTGTCGCTGAAGGATTCGTCCGGCGCGCCGATCTTGAAGTAAAACGCTTTGTTCTCTAGAACGGATGGGAGGGCGGAGGTTCGCTCGTCCATCCGTCTTCGTGTCTTTTGGTCAATCGAATGGTGAGCCGCAATGTCTTCCCATAGCTCTGCTCTCGGGCCGGGTGCCGCTCCTGGTCTGGCGAATGCCGGCACCGGGGTCAAGCTGCCGGAGCCGCCCCGCGACCGCATGCGCACGCAGCGCTTTCAGGACGCGATCTTCCATCAGGTCACCCGCTTCTTTGCCTTTTCGGTGCTGGCGATCCTCGTCGCGATCCTCGCTTCGTTGCTCTACGGCGCGTGGCCGGCGCTGCAGGAATTCGGCATGGGATTTCCGTTCAGCGCGGAATGGAATCCGGTGACTGATCGGTTCGGGGGCCTGATTTCGGTCTACGGCACCCTCAGCACTTCGTTCATCGCGCTGCTGGTGGCGATTCCGGTGAGCTTCGGGATCGCCGTCTTTCTGACTGAATTGTGTCCGCCGGCGCTGCGGGCGCCGCTCGGCGTCGCGGTCGAACTGCTG
>SSSX01000105.1 GCA_015657735.1 Zoogloeaceae bacterium | reverse complement strand
GGACGTTCAGCGGATGGCCGGGCGGCATGCCGTGGGTGCTCAATCCGGGTAGCCCTGGGGGTTGGCGCTCTGCCAGCGCCAGGCGTCGGCGCACATCTCGTCGATACCGCGCTCGGCCCGCCAGCCGAGTTCGCGCTCGGCCAGGCCCGGTTCGGCGTAGCACTGGGCGACATCGCCCGGGCGCCGGGCGACGATCTCGAAGGGCACCGGCCGGCCGCTGGCTTTCTCGAAGGCGCGGACCACCTCGATGACACTGTAGCCACGCCCGGTGCCGAGATTGACCGTCAGCACGCCCGGCCTTTCGGTCAGCCGGCGCACCGCCGCGACGTGGCCGACGGCGAGGTCGACGACGTGGATGTAGTCGCGCACGCCGGTGCCGTCCGGCGTCGGATAGTCGCCACCGAAGACCCGCAGCTGCGGCAGGCGCCCCACCGCCACCTGGCTGACGTAGGGCATCAGGTTGTTGGGCAGGCCGTTCGGGTCTTCGCCAATGCGGCCGCTGGCGTGGGCGCCGACCGGGTTGAAGTAGCGCAGCAGCGCCACCCGCCACGCCGGATCGGCGGCGGCGAGATCAGACAGCACGAACTCCATCATCCACTTGGTGCGACCGTAGGGGTTGGTCGGACCGGTGGGGAAATCCTCACGGATCGGCACGCTGGCCGGGTCGCCATAGACGGTTGCCGACGAGCTGAAGACCAGCGACTTGACGCCGGCCGCGGCCATCACTTCGGCCAGCGCGACGGTGCCGGCGACGTTGTTGTCGTAGTACATCAGCGGCTGCGCCACCGATTCGCCGACCGCCTTGAGGGCCGCGAAGTGGATCACCGACTCGATGGCATGGGCGCGAAAGATGTCGCCGAGCGCCGCCTTGTCGCGGATGTCGACGCGGTGGAAGGCGGCCAGCCGGCGGCCGGCGAGCGCCTCGACGCGGCGCAGGGCCTCGGGCTTGCTGTTGCTGAAGTTGTCGACGACGACCACGTCGTAGCCGGCGGCGAGGAGTTCGACGCAGGTGTGGGAACCGATGTAGCCGGCGCCGCCGGTAACGAGGATGGTGGACATTCGATGTGGCTCGGGCGAAGGAAGGACGACGGCATGATACCGCGCCGGCGACGACTGACGGAGGTTCGGCCGGTCGTCAGACGGCGCCTTTTTCACGCAGGGCGGCGATTTCCTGCGCGGCAAGGCCGAGTTCGGCGAGGATAGCGTCGGTGTGCTCGCCGAGCTTCGGCCCCAGCCATTCGGTGCGCCCGGGCGTGGCGCTCAATTTAGGCACGATGCCGGGCAAGGCGACCGGCTGGCCGTCGGCGAGCGTTCCGTGCTCGAACATGCCGCGGGCAATGAACTGCGCATCGCGGAACATGTCGGCGATCGAATACACCGGACTGGCCGGCACCGCGGCGGCCTCCAGCGCGGCCAGCACCGTGTCGCCGTCGCGGACCGTCACCCAGGCATCGATGGCGGCGTAGAGTTCGGCCGCGCGGGCATCGCGGCCGGCGTTGTTGGCGAGGCCCGCATCGTCGGCCAGATCGGGCCGCCCGATGGCCACCATCAGCCGCCTGAAGATCGCGTCGCCGTTGCCGCCGATGATGATGTGGCGGCCATCCTGCGTGGTGTGGGTGTTGGATGGGGTGATGCCGGGCATCACGTTGCCGGTGCGCTCGCGGACGAAACCGGCGACGTCGAACTCCGGCACCATGCTTTCCATCATCGCGAACACCGCTTCGTAGAGCGCCACGTCGACGATCTGGCCGCTGCCGCCGTTCACCTCGCGGTGACGCAGCGCCATCAACGCGCCGATGGCGGCCCACAACGCGGCGATCGAATCGCCGATCGAAATGCCGGTGCGCACCGGCGGACGGTCGGCAAAGCCGGTGATGTAGCGCAGCCCGCCCATCGATTCGCCGATCGCGCCGAAGCCCGGCCGCTCGCGGTAGGGCCCGGTCTGGCCGAAGCCCGACAGGCGCACCATGACCAGCCCCGGATTGGCCGCCGACAGCACATCCCAGCCGAGGCCGAGCTTCTCGAGCACGCCGGGACGGAAGTTCTCGACGACGATGTCGGCTTCGGCAGCCAGCCGGCGCACGATGGCGAGGCCGTCCGGGTGCTTCAGGTTGACGGTCAGCGAGCGCTTGTTGCGCGCCTGCGCCGCCCACCACAGCGACGTGCCGGCGTGCAGCTTGCGCCACTGGCGCAGCGGGTCGCCCCCGTCGGGCGATTCGACCTTGATCACCTCGGCGCCGAACTCGGCGAGGATGCGCGTGCAGAACGGCCCGGCGATCAGAGTGCCCAGTTCGAGCACCCTGACGCCGGCGAGGGGC
>SSSX01000737.1 GCA_015657735.1 Zoogloeaceae bacterium | reverse complement strand
GTCGGCGATGGCGCCCATCGTGCAGAAATTGCTGCGCTGGGCGGCGTAGCCGAATACGCCGCCGATCGCGAAGGCCAGCCAGGCGAGGGTCGGCGGGGCGAGGGGCAGGCTGTCCATGGCGCCGCCCAACTCAGGCGTAGCGGGTCGGGTCGGGCAGGCCGGCGGCCTCGAAGCCGGCGCGGCGTAGGCGGCAGGCGTCGCAGCGGCCGCAGGCGCGACCGTCGTCGTCGGTCTGGTAGCACGACACGGTGAGGCCGTAGTCGACGCCCAGCGCGGTGCCGCGGCGGACGATGTCGGCTTTGGAGAGGTCGATCAGCGGGGCGTGGATGGTGAGGCGGTGGCCTTCGACGCCGGCCTTGGTGGCGAGGTTGGCCATGGTTTCGAAGGCCTCGATGAAGGCCGGCCGGCAGTCGGGGTAGCCGGAGTAGTCGACGGCATTGACGCCGACGTAGATGTGCTCGGCGCCGAGCACTTCGGCCCACGCCAGCGCGATCGACAGCATGATGGTGTTGCGGGCCGGCACGTAGGTGATCGGGATGCCGCTGCCGAGGCCGTCGGTGGGCACCGCGAGGGCCGGATCGGTGAGGGCCGAGCCGCCGAACTGGCCGAGGTCGACGTGGGCGACGCGGTGGGCGACGGCGCCGAGGGCGGCGGCGACGCGCCCGGCGGCGGCCAGCTCGGCGGCGTGGCGCTGGCCGTATTCAACCGACAGGGCGTAGGTTTCGTAGCCTTCGGCGCGGGCGATGGCGAGGCAGGTGGCGGAGTCGAGTCCGCCCGACAGCAGGACGAGGGCGCGGGGCGTGGTCATGGCGGTTCCCCTGGAACTGGAAGACAGGACAGGATCGGATTGTGCGCGCGGCGCGGCCGGCGCGCCGGGTCGATTCATGCCGGCTCAGCGGCCGGGTTCGTTGCCCCACAGGATCTTGTGGAGCTGGACCTGCATGCGCACCGGCAGCTTGTCGCGGAGAATCCAGGCGGCGAGGTCGGCCGGCCGGAGCTGGCCCTGGACCGGGGCGAGGAGCACCGGGCAGCGTTCGGCGAGCTGGTATTCGGCGATCCGCGCCTTGGCCCATTCGTAGTCGGCCTCGCTGGCGACGACCAGCTTGACCTCGTCGTGCAGCGTGAGCAGCGGGATGTTCGACAGCAGGTTGCGGGCGTCTTCGCCGGAGCCGGGGGCTTTGAGGTCGACGATGCGCGAGACGCGCGGGTCGACGCCGCCGATGTCGAGCGCGCCGCTGGTTTCGAGCGACACCGAATAGCCGGCGTCGCACAGCGCGGTGAGCAGCGCGAGGCAGCTTTTCTGGGCGAGCGGTTCGCCGCCGGTGACGCAGACGGTCTGGCAGCGGTGCTGGGCGACTTCGGCGAGCACCTCGTCGAGGGTGCGGGTGGTGCCGCCGGTGAAGGCGTATTCGGTGTCGCACCAGCTGCAGCGCAGCGGGCAGCCGGTGAGGCGGACGAAGACCGTCGGCAGGCCGCTGCGCGAGGTTTCGCCCTGCAGCGAGTGGAAGATTTCGGTGATGCGAAGGGTGACGGTGCGGGGCATGGCGGCACAGGGAGGCGGTCGGCTCCGCCGCGGGTGGGCGGGGCGGACGGCTTACTTCTTGAGGCGCTGGCGGGCGATCGTCGCCGCCGAGCTGGACGGATACTTGGCGACCAGCCGTTCGAGGGTCTTGGTGGCGGCGGCGTTGTCGCCGCGGGCCAGCTGGGTGCTGGACAGGCCGAGCAGGGCGTCCGGTGCGCGGCTGTCGTCGGGCCACTGGTTGGCGACCTTGGCGTAGTGCTCGGCGGCGCCGGTGTTGTCCTTCAGCTGGTAGAGCGAACTGGCGGCCCAGAAGTGGGCGTTGGGCTGGAAGCTGCTGTTGGGGTAGTTCTTCGCGAAGGCGATGAAGCCGCCGGCGGCTTCCTTGAACTTGCCGGCGCGCAGCAGGGTGAGCGCGGCTTCGTAGTCGCGGTTCTCGTTGGCCGGGTCGACCGCCGCCGCCGCGGGCGCTGCCGGCACGGGGGCGGCAGCGGGCGCGTCGGCGGTGGCCGCCTGGGGCTCGACTTTGCGCAGGCGGTTGTCGAGATCCACGTAAAAATCCTTCTGCCGCTTGTTGGCGTTGGCCAGATCGTTGCTGAGGACTTCGTTCTCGCCGCGCAGGCGGGCGATCTCGGCCTTCAGTTGTTCGATCTGGTCGGCCAGGTCGAGCTGGGCGCGGGCGCTCGCCTCGAGCTTGTCGAGGCGGGCGGCGAACTCGTTGCGCATCTGGCTGATGCGCAGACGGGCTTCCTCGTCGTCAAACAGGCCGGCGTGGGCCTGGACGGCGAAGGCGCCGGCCAGCAGCCCGGTCAGCAAGCGGGACAGAAGGCGGGACATCAGAACTCACCCGAATAGAGCATGTCGCCGCGACGGTTGGCGGCCCAGCAGGCTTCGGTGGCGTCGTTGCAGCTCGGCTTCTCTTCGCCGAGGCTGACCGATTCGAGCTGGCCTTCGGCCACGCCGAGCAGGCCGAGGGCCTTCTTGACGGCGTCGGCGCGCTTCTGGCCGAGGGCCAGGTTGTATTCGCGGCTGCCGCGTTCGTCGGTGTTGCCCTGGATCAGCATCTTCATCGTCGGGTTGGCGACGAGGAACTTGGCGTGGGCTTCGACGAGCGGACGGTACTGATCCTTGATCACGTAGCTGTCGTAGTCGAACAGCACGCTGCGCTTGGAGAGGATGTTCTTCGGGTCCTTCAGCGCGGCGATGCCGGCGCCGCCGACGCCGTCGGCGGTGACGGTGGTGACGCGGGAGCTGTCGACGCCGGAGCTGGCGGCGCCGCTGCGGTCTTCGACGGCGGCACCCTGGCCGTCGAGGCCGGGGGCGGAACTACAGGCGGCCAGCACGCTGGCGGCGATCAGGGGCAGGGTGAAACGGACGAGCTTCATGGTGTGGTGACTCCGTGGGCGGCCTGCGAGGCCGCTGATTTGTGGTATGAGGTGGGGTGTTGTCTGCGCGAAACGGTCAGTTGCGGGGCTGCGGCCCCCACGCCGGTTCGCGCACGTCGCCGGATTGTACCGACAGACGCTGCTTCACACGACCGTCGGATGACACGGCGGCCAGCACGCCGCGGCCGCCGACCTCGGTGGCGTACAGCACCATGCGGCCGTTGGGGGCGAAACTGGGCGATTCGTCCTTCGACGAGTCGGTGAGGATTTGCGTCTGGCGCGAGGCCAGATCGAGCATCGTGACCTGGAAGCGGCCGCCGTTGCGCGACACATAGACCAGGCTCTTGCCGTCCGGCGACGGGCGCGGGCTGACGTTGTAGCTGCCTTCGAAGGTGACCCGCTGGGCGTCGCCGCCGCTGCCCGGGACGCGGTAGATCTGCGGGCTGCCGCCCCGGTCGGAGGTGAAGTAGATCATGCCGTCGGGCGACCAGGCGGGCTCGGTGTCGATGCCCGACGAACTCGCCAGGCGCTGCACGCCGGAGCCGTCGGCATTCACCGAGTAGAGCTGCGACTGGCCGTCCTTGGTCAGCACGACGGCCAGCCGGCGGCCGTCCGGCGACCAGGCCGGGGCGGAGTTGGAGCCCTTGAAGTTGGCGGCGACGTTGCGCTGGCCGGTGGCGATGGAGTGGACATAGACCACCGGCTTCTTGGCTTCGAAGGACACGTAGGCGAGGCGCGAGCCGTCCGGCGACCAGGCCGGCGAGATGATCGGCTCCTTCGAGGCCAGCGCGGTCTGGGCGTTGCTGCCGTCGGCGTCGGCGATCTGCAGTTCGTAGCGGGAACCCGATTTGAGCACGTAGGCGATGCGGGTCGAGAAGACGCCCGGTTCGCCGGTGAGCTTCTCGTAGATGAAGTCGGCGATGCGGTGGCCGGTGGCGCGGTAGTGCTGGGGCGCCATGACCATCGCCTGGCTGCCGAGGCTGACCTGCTTCGGGGTGTCGTGGAGGCGGACCTGGATCTGGTAGCGGCCGGCGCCGCTGGGGCTGACGGTGCCGACGGCGACCGCGTCGGCACCGCGGGAGCGGACGCGGCCGAAGTCGACCGGGGCGTCGGCGCCCATCGGGCTGGGGCCGAGTTCGACCATCTTGAACAGCCCGCTGCGCTCGAGGTCGGCGCGGACCACGTCGGTGACGGCGCGGGGCAGGGCGTTCTCGCCTTCGAAGGTGGCGACGGCCACCGGCATGCGGTTGGCGCCGGCGCCGGTGATCTCGATGGCGAGCTGGGCATGGGCCGCGGCGGACGCCAGGGCCAGCAGGCCGGCCGGGACGGCGCGGCGCAGGAGGGGCGGGATGCGGAGGTTCATGGGCGGGGAATCACGGGTTTAGTCGCGGAGCGGGTAGAACTTCAGCTCCAGCGTGCGGTTGAAGAGTTCCGGCTTGTCGGGGCGCGGCAGCGGGCTGGATTTGTTGATCGCCCGTTCGATGGCGGCGTCGAGCTGCGCGTTGCCGGTGGAGCGCTTGAGGCGCACCTCGATGACCGAACCGTCGGGCAGCTGGTCGACGTAGAACAGCGCGAACGGGTCGCCGCCGACGCCGGGCGGCAGCACGATGTTGCCCTTCACCTTGGCGCGGATCTTCTCGACGTAGGCCTCTATGGACTTGTTGCGGGCGGCGCTGGCCTTGGCGCCGGCGACCCGCGCGAGTTCTTCCTGGAGCTGCCGCGAGTGGCTGACGTTCTCGCTGTCGCGGGCCATCAGTTCGCGCATGCGGCGGTCTTCGAGTTCGCGCGCGCGTTCGGCGGCGACCTTGGCTTCCTTGTCGGCCTTGATCTTGTCGAGGCGGGCCTGCTCGGCGCGGGCGCGGGCCTCGGCCTTGGGGTCGGGTTCGGGCTTCGGCTCGGGCTTCTTGGGCTCGGGTTTCGGCTCGGGCTTTTTCGGTTCCGGCTTGGGCTCGGGTTTTTTGGGTTCCGGCTTGGGCTCGGGTTTCTTCGGCTCGGGCCTGGGCTCCGGTTTGACGATCTCCTTCACCGGCTTGGGCGGAATCTTCTTCAGCTCGGGGGTTTTGATCGCGATGTCCGGCTGCCGGCGCGGCGGCGGCTCGGGTTCGGGTTCC
>SSSX01000013.1 GCA_015657735.1 Zoogloeaceae bacterium | reverse complement strand
GTCGGCGGCCGGCAGCGGCGGCCAGTTGGCGGCGCACGGGCCGTTGCAGGCGCTCTTGCCGGAACCGGCGGCGTCCTTGTCGAAAACGTAGAGCGTCATGCCGCGGCTGTCGGCGAGGAGGCCGTCGCGAACCTGGGCCGGGGTGGCGGCAGCGGCGCCGTACAGCGTCGAGCAGGCAGTCAGCGTGGCAAGCAGCAGCGTGGCGGGAACAAGGCGTTTCATGGTGGGTTTCTCCGTTGAGTAGGTATCTGCTAAACACGGCGCGACGGCGTTTTATTCCCACCCCGCGATAAATTTTGCAAGCCCCGCCGGCGGCCGTCTCCGGCGGTCGTCCCGGCCGAGTTTGCGCCTAGCAGCCGCGAAGCCGACTCTGCTAAACTCGGCGACTGTTCAAGGTCTGCCGTACGCTGCTGTCCGCCCGGGCTTCGCCCTGTTTCGGGATGCGCGTTTCGTGAGCCTGCATCCTTCCAAGCCAAGCCTGATCCCGGTTTCTTTCATGCGCATTCTGCTTTCCAACGACGACGGTTATTTTGCCCCCGGCCTGCAGGCCCTTGCCACGGCGCTGGCCGGGGTCGGCAAAATCGACGTCGTCGCCCCCGAGCGGGATCGCAGCGGCGCCAGCAATTCGCTGACCCTCGACCGCCCGCTGTCGCTGCGGACGGCCGCCAGCGGCTTTCACTACGTCAACGGCACGCCCACCGACTGTGTCCACCTGGCCGTCACCGGCATGCTCGACGCGTTGCCGGACATGGTCGTGTCGGGTATCAACCACGGCGCCAACATGGGTGACGACACGATCTATTCGGGCACCGTCGCGGCGGCCACCGAAGGTTTCCTGCTTGGCGTGCCGGCCATTGCGATTTCGCTGGTGGCCAAGGGTGCGTCCGATTTCTCCGCCGCGGCGCGCGTCGCCCGCCAGTTGGTCGAACGCTTCCAGCGCGACCCGGTGCGCCAGCCGACGCTGCTCAACGTCAATGTGCCCGACCTGCCCTTCGAGCAGATCAAGGGTATCCGGGTGACCCGCCTCGGCAAGCGCCACAAGGCCGAGCCGGTCATCAAGTCGATGACCCCGCGCAACGAAACCGTGTATTGGGTCGGCGCCGCCGGCAGCGCCCAGGACGCCGGCGAAGGCACCGATTTCCATGCCGTCGCCAACGGCTACGTGTCGGTCACGCCGCTGCAGATCGACCTGACCCACGGCAGCCAGATCGCCGGCATCCGGGACTGGCTCGCCAAATGAGCAGCGAAGTCCTGCGCGCCGCCATGCAGACCGCGCAGCGCGCGCGCGCCCGGATGATCGAAAGCCTGCGCGAGCAGGGCATCCGCGACGAGCGGGTGCTGGCCGCGATGATGGCTGTGCCGCGCCACTTGTTCGTCGAGGAAGCGCTGGCGTCCCGCGCCTACGAAGACACGGCCCTGCCGCTCGGCCTGCAGCAGACTATCTCGCAGCCCTTCGTCGTGGCGCGGATGATCGAACTCCTGCGCGCCGGCCGCGAACTCGGCAAGACGCTGGAAGTCGGAACCGGCTGCGGCTATCAGGCGGCGGTGCTGTCCCACGTCGCCACCGAAGTTTATTCCGTCGAACGGCTGCGTCCGCTGCTCGACCGCGCGCGGGCCAATCTGCGTCACCTGCGCCTGCCCAACGTGCGGCTGAAACATGCGGACGGTAGCGTCGGCCTGAAGGAAGCGGCGCCCTTCGACACGATCATCGTCGCCGCGGCGGCGCCCCGGGTGCCGCCCGCGCTGACCGAGCAGCTCGCCGAAGGCGGCCGGCTGATCCTCCCGGTGGGCACCGCCGACCAGAATCTGGTGCTCATCGAGCGGACGCCCCGCGGCCTCCGAGAAACACGCCTGAGTGCGGTGCGCTTCGTGCCGCTGCTGCCCGGCACAGAATGACTGAACCCGAAGAATGATGTTGTCCCGCTTCAGCCCCGCCAGCCTTCCCGTCGCCCTCGCCTTTGCCTTCGCGCTGGCCGGCTGCGCCTCCAAGCCGCCGGTGGCGGTGTCCGACCGCACCCGTCCGGGCGCTCCGGCGCCGGTGCAGGCCGAGCCGCAGCCCCAGCCGCCGCGCGTCGCGCGTCCCGGCTACTACATCGTCAAGCCGGGCGACACGCTGATCCGCATCGCCCTCGACCACGGCCAGAATTACCGCGACATCGCCGCGTGGAGCGGACTCGAGAATCCGAACCTGATCGAAGTCGGGCAGGAACTGCGCGTCCGCCCGCCCGAATCCGGCGCGGTCACGCGGCCGGTAAGCATGGCGTCGGGTGTCGAGGTGCGTCCGGTGGCGCCGGCCGGCTCCGCGCCCGCCGCCCCGCCGGCCGATGGCGTACGCCGCGAGCCGAAGGGTGGCAAGGTGCCGTATTCCGAGCAGGCCTGGGCCCAGGCCCAGAAACCCGAGGCGCCGGCGCCGGTGGCGGCCGCGCGGGTCGAGCCGAAACCTGAGGTCAGGCCCGAGGTCAAACCCGAAACCAAACCCGAGCCGAAGCCCGAAGCCCGGCCCGACAGCAAGGCCGAGCCGGCGGCAAACGGCGACCGGCTCGACTGGGGCTGGCCGGCATCGGGCAAGATCATCGCCGGTTTCAACGAAACCTCG
>SSSX01000736.1 GCA_015657735.1 Zoogloeaceae bacterium | reverse complement strand
CGGTATCCATAAACCGGATTTATGAACCATGGCCGATCGTCGCCTGCAGGTCTTCCACGCCGTCGCCCGCCACGGCTCTTTCACACGCGCGGCCGAAACCCTGTTCATGACCCAGCCGGCCGTGACCTTCCAGATCAAGCAGCTGGAAGAGCAATACAACACCCGGCTGTTCGACCGCGGCCATGGCCGGGTCACGTTGACGCCGGCCGGCGAGCTGGTGATGGCCTACGCGGAGCGCATCCTCGGGCTCACCGAGGAGCTCGAGTCGCGCGTCGGCGAGCTCACCGACGAGCTGTCCGGCGTGCTCCATCTGGGCACCAGCACCACCATCGCCGGCTACTGGCTGCCGTGCCTGATCGAAGGCTTCAAGCGGCGCTACCCGCGGGTGCTGCCGCGGGTCTCGGTGGGCAATTCGCAGACGATCGAGGGTCGCGTGATGGATCGCAGTCTCGATGTCGGGCTGATCGAGATCGTCACCGAGGAACCGACCCTCGAGCGGCGCCATCTGGGGCAGGACGAACTGCAGGTGATCGTCGCGCCCGGCCATCCGCTGGCCGCCCAGCCGACCGTCCGCGCCGACCAGCTGGCCGGCTACCCGCTGTTGCACCGCGAGCCGGGCAACGGCATCCGCGATCTGGTCGATCAGTTCTTCAGCAATGCCGGCATCCCCTACGAAGATCTCAACGTGACGGCGGAGCTCGGCAGCCTGTCGTCGGTGAAGCATCTGGCGGCGCACGGTCTGGGCGTCGCGGTGGCGTCGCGGGCGGCGATCGGCGGCGAGATCAAGGCCGGCGAACTGGTCGGCATCCCGCTCGACCCGCCGCTGTACACGCCGCTCGAAGTCATCCTCCTCAAGGACAAGTTCCGTTCGCGGCTGGTGAACACCTTTGCCGATTTCGCCGCCGCCGAGATCGCCCGGCTGGCCGAGGAAAGAGACTGATGCCGCGTCCGATCCGTGCCGTCATCGATCTGGCGGCCCTGCGTCACAACTACCTGCTGGCCAAGCGCTGCGCCGGCAGCGCGCGCGCCTTCGCGGTGGTCAAGGCCAACGCCTACGGCCACGGTCTGGGGCTGGCGCTGTGCGCGCTCGGCGATGTCGCCGACGGCTTCGCGCTGCTCGATCTGGCCGAGGCCCGCGCGCTGCGCGCCGCCGGCATCGCGCAGCCGATCGTGCTGCTCGAAGGTTTCTTCGAACCGGCCGACCTGGCCGAGGTCGCCGCGCTGGGGCTGACCCCGGCGATCCACTGCGAGGCGCAGCTGGCGATGCTCGAACGGGCCGCGCCGGCCACGCCGCTCGACGTGCTGCTGAAGATCAACAGCGGCATGAACCGGCTGGGTTTCACGGCCGACAATTTTGCCGCCGCGTTGGCCCGTCTGCGCGCCATGCCCGGCGTGCGCGGCATCACGCTGATGAGCCACTTTGCGCGGGCCGACGACGAGGTCGGCATCGGCGCCCAGCTGACCGTCTTCAAGACCCTGACGGCCGGCCTCGACCTGCCGGTGAGCCTCGCCAACTCGGCGGCGCTGCTGCGCTTTCCGGAGGCCGCCGGGCACATCGTGCGGCCGGGGATCATGCTCTACGGCGGCTCGCCGATGCCCGACCTGCAGAGCGCCGAAGCGATCGGCCTGCGGCCGGTGATGACGCTCGCCAGCGAGATCATCGGCGTGCAGGAAATCGTCGCCGGCCAGCAGGTCGGCTATGGCGGCAGCTTCGCGGCCGACGGGCCGATGCGGATCGGCGTGGTGGCCTGCGGCTACGCCGACGGCTATCCCCGCCACGCGCCCACCGGCACGCCGATCCTGGTCGGCGGGCGGCGCACCCGCAGCCTCGGCCGGGTGTCGATGGACATGCTGGCCTGCGACCTCTCCCATCTGCCGGAGGCCGGTGTGGGATCGCCGGTCACGCTGTGGGGCGAGGGCCTCGCCGCCGACGAGGTGGCGAGTGCCGCCGGCACCATCAGCTACGAGCTGTTCTGCGCCCTCGCGGCGCGGGTGCCGGTCAGCGTGCGGGAGGCGTAGCGCGCATGGCCAGAGCAAAGACCGAACACGTGTGTTCCGCATGCGGTGGCAAGTCGCCCCGCTGGCAGGGCCAGTGCCCGCATTGCAAGGCGTGGAACACGCTGCTCGAAACCGTCGTCGAGCCCGAGGCGCCGGTCGCCAGGCGCTATGCCGCGCTGGCCGGCGACACCGGCCGCGTGCAGACGCTGGCCGACATCCAGCCGCGCGAGACGAGCCGCGTGCCAACCGGCATCGAGGAGTTCGACCGGGTGCTCGGCGGCGGCCTGGTGCCCGGCGGCGTGGTGCTGATCGGCGGCGATCCGGGGATCGGCAAATCGACGCTGCTGCTGCAGGCGCTGGCGCTGTTGTCGGGCCGCCTCAAGGCGCTGTACGTCAGCGGCGAGGAGTCGGCCGAGCAGGTGGCGCTGCGCGCCGCCCGCCTGCAGCTCGCGGCCCACGGCCTGCAGCTGCTGCCCGAGATCAATCTCGAACGCATCCTCGACAGCCTGCGCAGCCAGCGCCCCGACGTGGCGGTCGTCGATTCGATCCAGACCATCTATTCCGAAACCCTCGGCTCGGCGCCCGGCTCGGTCGCCCAGGTGCGCGAATGCGCGGCGCAGCTGACGCGCTTCGCGAAGCAGGGCGGCACGACGCTGATCATGGTCGGCCACGTCACCAAGGACGGCGCGCTGGCCGGTCCGCGGGTGCTCGAACACATCGTCGATACGGTGCTCTATTTCGAGGGCGACACCCATTCGAGCTTCCGTCTGGTGCGTGCCTTCAAGAACCGTTTCGGCGCGGTGAACGAACTGGGCGTCTTCGCGATGACCGAGAAGGGGCTGAAGGGCGTGTCCAACCCGTCGGCGATCTTTTTGTCCCAGCACGGCCAGCAGGTGTCCGGGTCGTGCGTGCTGGTGACCCAGGAGGGGACCCGGCCGCTGCTGGTCGAGATCCAGGCGCTGGTCGATTCGGCCCACAGCCCGAGTCCGCGGCGGCTGTCGGTCGGCCTCGAACAGAACCGGCTGGCGATGCTGCTGGCGGTGCTGCACCGCCACGCCGGAGTCGTGTGTTTCGATCAGGATGTGTTCGTCAATGCGGTGGGCGGCGTGAAGATCGCCGAGCCGGCGGCCGATCTGGCGGTGCTGCTGGCGATCGTCTCGTCGCTGACCAACCGTCCGCTGCCGCGCGAACTGGTGGTGTTCGGCGAGGTCGGTCTGGCCGGCGAGATTCGCCCGGCGCCCCGCGGCCAGGAGCGCCTGAAGGAATCCGCCAAGCTCGGCTTCAGCGTGGCGCTGGTGCCGCGGGCCAATGCGCCGAAGCACGAAATCCCCGGCATGCGCGTCGTTGCGGTGGACCGCATCGAAGAAGCGCTGGAACGCCTGCGCGAACTGGCGACGGCCTGACGAATATGCCTTTTGCGGCCGTCCCCCGCCGAAATGCACGGAAAAGCCCGAGATTCGTGCCACAGCCGGAAAAGAGCGATGTAAGCTAGCGGCCTGCGGGTGGTGTGGTGTGAAGCAGGCACCGGTCGTCACCTGTTGCGGCTTTGCTTTTTCTATATCCACCCATTTCTTTCATCTATATATCAAGAGCTATGAACAAGACTGAACTGATCGAAGCGCTGGCTGGCAAGAGTGGTCTGACCAAAGCCGATGCCGGCCGTGCCGTGGACGGCGTCATGGACATCATCTCCGAAGCCCTCGGCAAGGGCGAGAGCGTGACCCTCGTCGGTTTCGGCACTTTCTCCGTGGGCGAGCGCGCTGCCCGTACCGGTCGCAATCCGCAGACCGGCGCCGAAATCCAGATCGCGGCCTCCAAGCAGCCCAAGTTCTCGGCCGGCTCCAAGCTGAAAGACGCAGTCAACAACTGAGTGCGCACCGCGCCGCGCGTGCTTCGGCACCGGCGGACGGCATGAACAGGCGACCCGGCGGGTCGCCTTTTTTTCGTCCACCGCCGGCCACGGACGGACATGCCGTGACGGAGGTCACGTCGTTCGACGGGATAGGCGGATTCCCTACGACATTATCGGAAATGTCTAAAACGTAAAAAACGACAGAATATCTAAAATATGTCGGGCTGATTCCCGTCCCGACCGGTACGCCGGTGAGACTGTTCGAGCGGCCGTTGCCGCTGCGCTTTTCCGGAGTTTCCATGCCCACCGACATCCCCGGCCGTCGCCATTTCATCCAGGCCGCACTCGCTGTCGGCGCCAGTCTGTCGGTGCTGGGGCGCGCGCGCGCCGCGTCGGCGCCGGTGCGGATCGGCCTGGATGGCGGGCCGCGCGATTCGGCCCGCCCGGCCGACGAGGCCATCCGCGCCGGGCTGGATTTTGCGATCGCCGACATCAACGCGGCCGGCGGCGTGCTCGGCGGCCGTCCGGTCGAGCTGGTGCTGCGCGACGGCGACCACGCCGGCGGATTCGCGGCGCTGAAGGACATGATCGGTGTTTTCGTCGGCGGACCGGGCCCGCGGGCGCCGGCCGGCGGCGCCGACCGCATGCTGACGTTCGATCCCTTGTCGGCCACCGACGCCTTCGCCGACGACGGCGCCAGCTCCGGCAACGTGTTCCGGCTGTCGCTCGACGACCGTTGGGCGATGCGCACGATGGCGCACCATCTGGCCGAAAAGCAGGTGCGCCGGATCGGCATGCTCGTTCCCGACAGCGCCTGGGGGCGCAGTTGCGTGGCGGCGACGCGGGCGCTCGTCGAGCGCAGCAGTCAGACCTTGGCCGGGGCCGAGTGGTACCGCGACGGCGCCACTCCGAGCCTCGCCGGGCACTACGCCCGCCTGCGCCGCGCCGGCATGGACGGCCTGCTGATGATCGGCGACCCGCGCGAAGGCGCGCTGCTGATCGACGCGCTGGCCGCGCTGCCGGCCGGCGAGCGGGTTCCGGTGGCGAACCACTGGGGCGCGAGCGGCGGCGATCTGCCGCGGATCGCCGGCAGTGCGGTGCGCCAGCTGGATTTTTCGGTGGTGCAGACCTTTTCGTTCGAGTCGCCGCGCAACCCCCAGACGCAGGCGCTGGCCCAGCGCGCGATGGCCCGGTTCGGCTACGACGATCCGGCGCGAATCCCGTCGGCCGTCGGTCTGGCCCATACCTACGACCTGATGCAGCTGGTGGGCTGGGCGATCAACATTGCCGGCTCGACCGAGGCCGCGGCGGTGCGCAAGGCGCTCGAGAATCTGCCGCCCGTCGAGGGCGTGATCCGCCGTTACGCGCCGGCCTTCAGTGCGGCCTGCCACGAGGCGCTGCGCCCCGACGAGCTGTTCATGTCCCGTTTTACGACGGACGGCCGCCTGACCCGCGTGATGCCGTCGCGCGCCTGAACGGCCCGCACCTGTTTGAAGGAAGGACGCTACGATGACTACCTATCATTTCGATTTTCAGCCACAGGCACCGATCGGCCTGGCGGCCCGCGGCACCGACCTGGCGGGCCAGCTCGGCAATCTGAACCGCCGTCTGGAGCAGGAGCGGCGCGAGCGGGTGGCCGTGCAGGCCCAGTTGCAGCGGCTCGTCAAAGAGGTGCAGACGCTGCGCAGCGAACGCGACCAGGCCTGCCGCGCGCTGGATGTCGCCCACGAGGAAGCGCTGTTCTGCCTGGCCCGCAGCGCCGAGCAGAAGGATGGCGAAGCCGGCCAGCACGTGCGCCGCATCGGCGTCATCTCGGCGATGATCGCCGAGGCGCTCGGCTACCCGGCGGAGTTCTGCGCGCTGATCAGCAAGGCCGCGCAGATGCACGACATCGGCAAGATCGGCATTCACGAAAGCATCCTGCGCAAACCCGGCCCGCTGAGCACCGACGAGTGGCGGCTGATGCGCGAGCATCCGCGGATCGGTGCCGGCATCCTGTCGGGCGCCCGCTCGCCGCTGCTCGAACTGGCGGCCGAGATCGCCTTGTCCCACCACGAGCACTACAGCGGCGCCGGCTATCCCCTCGGAATCGCCGGAGATGCGATTCCGCTGTCCGGCCGGATCGTCGCGCTGGCGGATTTCTTCGATGCGCTGACGATGGACAGGTGCTATCGCAAGGCGCGGCCCGATGATGAGGTGCTATCGATGATCCGCGAACGCCGCGGCCAGCAGTTCGATCCGCGTGTCGTCGACGCCTTCCTGCGCATCGCCGACCAGATCATCGTGGCCCGCGATTCGATCAACGGCATCGAGGCGGTGTGCGACCTGCCGGATGTGCACGGCGACTGGTGGATGCTGTTCTAACCGGCGCTGTCCTGCGCGTCGAGCACCCGCGCGACAAACCCGGCAACGGCCTCGATGACGGCGTCGGGCTGGTCCTTGTAGGGTGAGTGGCGGCAGTCGGCCAGTTTGAGCAGTTCGACGTCCGCCGCCTGGCGGGCGATGCGGTCGATCTGATCCATGCTTCCGTATTCGTCGTCCTCGCCCTGGATCGCCATCAGCGGGCAGCGGATGGCCGGCAGGTATTCCTCGATGTTCCAGGCGCGGAATACCGGGTCGAGCCAGATGTCCAGCCACGCGGTGAACACCGACTCGACGTTGAGGTGATGGCGGCCGAGGCGGGCGCGCAGGTCGGTATGCTTCCAGGCCTCGCCGGCGGCGCGGATGCCGGCGATGGTCACATCCTCGACCAGCACGTGGGGCGCCATGACGATGGCGCCGGACAGCGGGCGGGGAGTGCCGCCGGCGTTGATCAGCGCGATGCTGCCGCCGTCGCTGTGGCCGAACAGGAAGGGGCGTTCGAGTTGCAGCGCGTCGAGCAGCGCCGGCAGCGCGTGCAGCGCTTCGTCGTGCATGTAGCGCAGGGTGCGCGCCTCGCCGCGGCGGGGCGTCGACCGGCCGTAGCCGTAGCGCGAATAGACGATCGCCTCGCAGCCGGTGGCGTCGGCGACCCGCTGCGGGAAATCCCGCCACAGCGATACCGAGCCGAGCCCCTCGTGCAGAAAGACCATCGCCGGGGCGCCCGGCCGCGGATGGGCCGAGACGAGGCGGACGACTTCGAGGTCCGTGTCGAGGATGCGCAGGGTTTTCATGGACGGGCTCCGGAGCATTTTTGGCGGGGGTTTGATTATCGCCCACGCCGTTGCCGGCGAAAAACAGCGAAATGCGACGAAGGGCTTCCATTTTCCGCGAGGGTGTATATAATGGCGGTCTTTCAGCGCGCCCGTAGCTCAGTTGGATAGAGTACTTGGCTACGAACCAAGGGGTCGTGGGTTCGAATCCTGCCGGGCGCGCCAGTTTCAAGCAGAGTCGCTTCGATGCGGCTCTTTTCAACTGCAGGTGGGCCAGGCCCGCCGCCGGTTTGCCGGAAAGTTGAACGTGTGTGGTTGCAGCGCCCGTAGCTCAGTTGGATAGAGTACTTGGCTACGAACCAAGGGGTCGTGGGTTCGAATCCTGCCGGGCGCGCCAGTTAGATACGACGATGGGCACTTCTTTGATAGAAGTGCCCATTTTCGTTTTTGTTTCCGTTTCTGTCGCCGCTTCGGCCCGTGCGGGTCAGCGGGGGCTCGCCCTGGCAGGCTAGAAAGTGCCCGGATAGGCGCCGCCGTCGAGCAGCAGATTCTGGCCGGTGATGAAGCCGGCCTGGGTGCCGCAAAGAAAAGCGCACAGGGCGCCGAATTCGGCGGGGTCGCCAAAGCGTTTCGCCGGCGTGGCCTGCATTTGCTGCTGGCGGACCTGGTCGGCGCCGACACCCAGTTTCTTCGCGTACGACTCGACGGTGGACGTGAAGCGCTCAGTCTCGAAGGAGCCGGGCAGCAGATTGTTGATGGTGACGTTTCGGGCCACGGTCTCGCGCGCCAGTCCGGCCACGAAACCGGTCAGGCCGCTGCGGGCGCCATTGGAGAGGCCGAGGATCGAAATTGGCGCCTTCACCGCCGACGAGGTGACATTGACGATGCGGCCGAAGCCACGTTCGAGCATGCCGTCCACCACCGCCTTGATCAGAAAGATCGGCGTCAGCATGTTGGCGTTCAGCGCGTCATGCCAGGCCCGTTCATCCCAATTGCGGAAGTCGCCCGGAGGCGGGCCGCCGGCATTGGTCACCAGGATGTCCGGGGCAGGGCATGCCGCCAGCACTGCGGCACGGCCAGCTTCGGTGGTGATGTCGGCGGCGATCGCGTGCACCGCGACGCCGGTCCGGGTGCGGATCTCGTCGGCGGTGTGTTGCAGCGCGTCGGCGTTACGGGCGTTGATCACCAGGTCGACACCTTCCTCGGCGAGCGCCAGGGCGCAGGCGCGCCCGAGGCCTTTGGAGGCGCCACAGACGATGGCCTTGCGGCCGTGCAGGTTCAGATTCATGCGGCTTTATCCTTGGGTAAGCGTGTGAATGGCGTCCTTGTCAGAGGCCCTCGACGGAGACGACGCGCCCCGAGCTGCACTCGTCGCGAATGGATTTCAGTCCCTGGTAGACGTCGCTGTAGTAAAACGCCTCGAGCGCCTCCATCGAGGGAAATTCGAACAGGACGATCCGGCGCGGAATCCAGTCCCCCTCGTAGACTTTGTGCGCGCCCCCTCGGGCCAGATATTTGCCGCCGCAGGACTCGATGACCGGCTTTACTTTGGCCATGAATTCCTGATAGCGCGGGAGATCGTAGATCTCGACATCAAAAATAGCGTATGCACTCATTGGCTTTACCTCTGTCGTGTCGAAAAAATGCTGCACCCTGAAAAACGGCGCCCCGGATGGCGGGGCTGGTCAGACCGCCCGCGGATGACGCCGCCGCGAGTCACAGGCCGGCCTTGCCTTGGGCATGCGCGTTGGCCAACTCGATCACATCGCGGTTGACCTCGTCGATCCGATTGACCCCGAGCAGCGCCATGCCGGCCCGAATCTCCTGCTGGAACAGGCCGAGCAGATTGTCCAGGCCGGCTTCGCCGCCGCCGGCCATGGCCCAGATCCACGGGCGGCCGATCATCACGCCACGGGCGCCGAGGGCCACCGCCTTGAGCACGTCCAGACCGTTGCGTACGCCGCCGTCGAGGTAGACCTCGGTCTGCGCACCCACCGCCTGGGCGATCGCCGGCAGCTTGCTGATGCTCGAGGCCACGGCGTCCAGTTGACGGGCGCCGTGGTTGGAGACGATCACGCCGTCGGCGCCGACGGCGACCGCCGCCTGCGCGTCATCGACTTCCATCACCCCCTTGATGAGCAGCTTGCCCGGCCAGATCGAGCGCAGCCAGGCGATGTCCTTCCAGGTGACGGTGGGGTCGAACTGCGTTTCGACGAAGGTCTTGAAAGCGTTGAGGTCGTTCGGGTTGGAGACGAACTCGCTCAGGTTGCCGAGGCAGTGCGGCTTGCCGTTGATGCCGACGTCGAGGAGCCAGCGGGGGGACCAAAGCAGCTGGGCCATCTTCGAAAGCTTGCCCGGCAGGCCGGTGCCGACCATGCCGTTGCGGAAATCGCGCAGGCGCAGTCCGGGTACGGGCAGGTCGACCGTGAATACCAGCGTGTCGCAGCCGGCGGCCCGGGCGCGGGCGAGCAGGGCCTGCACCACTTCGCGGTCGCGCAGCATGTAGAGCTGGAACCAGAAGGGCTGGCGGATGGCGGCCTGAATCTCCTCGACCGGGCAGACGCCCATCGTCGAGTCGGTGAAGGGAATGCCGATGCGCTGGGCGGCGCGTGCGCCCAGGGTTTCGCCACGCCGGGCGAACAGGCCGGCCATGCCGACCGGCGCCAGCGCCATCGGCATCGAAGCCTGGTGGCCGGCCAGCACGGTGCTGCTGTCGACATTGTCGACATTCTTCATGACGCGCTGGATCAGCCGGTACTGCTCGAAGTCGCTGACGTTGTAGCCCAGCGTGCTCTCGCGGTTGGCGCCGCCGTCGATGTAGTCGAACAGGAAGCGCGGCAGGAAGCGGCGGGCACGGCGCCGGTAGTCCTCGGCCGTCACCGGCGTCACGTAGAAAATGCTCATGGGCACTCCTTCGCTATCGGGCGTGGGCTAGTTGCAGCGGTCGAGCGGCGCGCCATGCTGCAGAAACTGGCCGATATTGGCGCAGACGCGGCGCGCCATGTCCATGCGGCATTCGCCGGTGGCGCTGCCGATATGGGGCAGCAAGGTGACGTTGTCGAACTCCAGCAGCGCCGGCGTCACCGCCGGCTCGAATTCGAAAACGTCCAGGCCGGCGCCGCCCAGCTTGCCGGCGCGCAGCGCGTCGACCAGCGCGTTCTCGTCGATCAGCGGGCCGCGTCCGGCGTTGATCAGCAACGCGCCCGGTTTGAGCATGGCCAGGGTTTCGGCGTTCAGCAGGTGGCGGGTCTGTGCGTTGAGGATGCAGTTGAGCGAAACGATGTCGGATTCGCGCAGCAGCTCCTCGAGCGTCGGGCAGAAACGGGCATCCAGCGCGGCGGCAGCCTCGGGGTTTTGCGCCGGACCGTGGTAGAGAATCGACATGTTGAAGCCGCGCGCGCGCCGGGCGACGGCCTGGCCGATGGCGCCGAAACCAATGATGCCGAGGCGCTTGCCGTGGACGCGCTGACCCAGCTGGGAGGCGCCGGCGGCCCAGTTGCCGCTGCGCAGATGGCGCTCGCTGACGCTCAGCCGGCGGCAGGTCGCCAGCAGCAGCGCGAAGACGAGGTCGGCGGTGTCCTCGGTGACGACCGGGGTGTTGCTGACGGCGATGCCGCGCCGGGTGGCGGCATCCAGGTCGATGTTGTCGTAGCCGACCCCGATGTTGGCGATCAGCCGGAGCGAGGCCGGCAGGCGCTCGATCAGCGCGGCTCGCACGGGGTCGACCCCGGAAGAGACCAGGATGTCGCCTTCCGCTATCGCGGTGGCGGCCGGGTCGAGCAGGCGGACGTCGCCGAATTGCTGCAGGGCCGCCATCAAGGGGGTCGGGAATTGGCGGATGACCAGGATGATCGGTTTGCTCATGATTGATGTCCTTTATGCGTGGTGCCGGATCGATTTGCTGGCGTTATGTCAGCTGGGCGCGAATCCGCTTCTTGTCGATCTTGCCGACGCTGGTGGTCGGAATCTCGGTGACGATCCTGACTTCCTTGGGAATCGCCCACTTGTTGATCGCACCGCCGGCGACATACTGCTGCAGGTGATCGACGATGCTCTGCGCGCTGCACTCGGCAGTCCTGGAAATCACCAGTGCGCAGGGGCGTTCTCCCCACTGTTCGTCGGGTATGCCGATCACCGTGACGGCGTGGACACCGGGGTGGGTGCTGATCAGGCGTTCCAGTTCCAGCGACGAAATCCATTCGCCACCGGTCTTGATGACGTCCTTGATCCGGTCCTTGATCTCGATACAGCCGTCAGGGTGGATGCTCGCCACATCGCCGGTGTGCAGCCAGCCCTTGGCCCACAGCTCCGCGCCCTTGTCCGGTTCAAAGAGATAGCTCTGGGTCAGCCAGGGGGCGCGGACGACCACTTCGCCGGCACTCTTGCCGTCGTGCGGCAGCGGCGTGCCGTTTGAATCCCATATTTGGATGTCGACGAGATCGCTGGGAATGCCGGCCTTGACGCGCCAGGCGATCTGTTCGGCCATCGGCTGCCCGCGTTGCTCGCGGGTGATGCGCGTGATCGCCAGCAGGGGGCAGGTTTCCGACATGCCGTAGGCGCTGAAGATATCGACGCCCCGGGTCATCGCCTGTTCGACCAGGCCGGGCGTCAGCGCGCTGCCGCCGATGATCACTTTCCAGTTCTTGAAGTCGGTGCTGGCGGCTTCGGCGGACTGCAGAACCATTTGCAGGATGGTCGGCACGCAGTGGGAGAAGGTCACGCCTTCTTCGCGGATCAGACGGGCCAGCCTGTTCGGCTCGTAACGGCCGGGGTAGATCTGCTGGATGCCCATCATCGTCGCCGCGTACGGAATGCCCCAGGCGTGGACGTGGAACATCGGGGTGATCGGCATATAGACGCCGTCGTGGTCCAGCAGCGGGTCGCCGGCGTTGCGGGTAAGCAGCGTGTTGACCAGATTGAGGGTGTGCAGCACCAGTTGCCGGTGGCTGAAATAGACGCCCTTGGGGTTGCCGGTGGTGCCGGTCGTGTAGAACGCGGTGGCGACCGAATTCTCGTCGAAGTCCGGGAAGTCGTAGCTGACGGCGGCCTCGGCGAGCAGCGCTTCGTACTCGCCGGCGGTCGCGAAGGGGGCTTCCGGCGGCGTGTCGACGTCGGTGAGGCGGACATAACCCTTGACGGTTTCGAGCTGCCCCTTGATGCCGTCGATGATCGGCAGGAAGTCGTCGTGAACCAGCACCAGATCATCCTGGGCGTGGTTCATGGTGTAGAGGATCTGCTGCGGCGAGAGGCGGATATTGACGGTGTGCAGGACCGCCCCGATCATCGGAATGGCGAAGAAACATTCCAGGTAGCGGTGGCTGTCCCAGTCCAGCACCGCGACGGTATCGCCGGGGCCGATGCCCTGCGCGCGCAAGGCGTTGGCCAGGCGGCAGATTCGTTCGTTCAGCTGCCGGTAGCTGAAGCGCTGCCGGCCCGAAACGATCTGGTTGCGTTCCTCCACGCGTTGCGTGGAGGTCAGCAGACGCTTGATGAGCAGCGGGTAGCCGTAGGCCGAGTCGCTGGGTTTGAGAATCCTGGTGTTCATGTCGATACCTGCCTCTCCGCGTCTGTCAGAGCGGCTTGGCCGGAATCGTCGTGGCGCCGGTCAGGGTCATCGCGATGCTGACCATGTAGCCCTTGCCGACGCGGGTGATGCCGACGTCGGCCAGTTCCTCGTGCTCGGACGCCAGGAATTCCAGGCTGGCGGTCCCGGCCATCGCCTGACCTGCCTCGACGCCGGTCACGTCGTTCATCGAGTGCCGGTGTTCGGGCGGGGTTGCCGGATCGAGGCTGGGCAGATAGCGGGTATGAATCTGCGGCGCCAGCAGCAGGGGCGGCAGCTGGGTCAGCGGCACCGCTTCGGTCAGCGTGACGCTGGCGCGCATCAACAGCCGGCCCATGGCCGACAGGGTGCCGACGAAGGTGTGGCCGGCTTCGCGCTTGGGGCCGCCGCGGCCGAAGGCCACCGCGCGGCTCATGTGGATATCGCCCTTTTTCTTGGGAAACCCCTGCACCTGGCCACGGGCCTGGGCCACTTCGTTATCGACCCAGATGTAGGGTATGCGACCGGTGGTTTGGCCCTTTACCCGCGTCGGGATGATGATGAAGACTTCCAGGTATTGCCCGCGCCGCGGATCGTTGAGCAGGCGGGGGTCGCTGTCGGCAGCCGAACACCAGTCGGCGAAAACGGCCAGGCACTGGGTGCTGTCGGTGACCTCGAGATCGTCCGGCAGCAGCGCCGCAATCTGTTCGCGG
>SSSX01000735.1 GCA_015657735.1 Zoogloeaceae bacterium | reverse complement strand
TTGCCGCCGCAGCACGAGCACAGGTAGCCGTCCTGCGCGCAGTAGCGCCAGTATTCGCAGTCGGTATCGCCGGGCTTGGCATTGGCTGCCTTGCGGGCGGCGCCGGCGGCGGCCTGGGCGGTGCGGTCGAAGGGCAGCACCGGCAGCACGAAGGCGGTGCCGACCATCAGTTTTCCGATGCGGATCAGCGCGCCGCGGCGCGACGTCTGCTGCGCCACCTTGCGGGTTTTTCGCTCGAAAAGGTCATCAAGCCATTTCATGGTTTTCTCTCCTTGGTTGGGGGACGATCACGCGTGCTGGTGATCGATGAACTCCTGCACCGACGCGACGCCGAGTTCCTTGGCGGTAAACAGGCTCTCGAGCTGTTCGCGGGAGTTCACCAGGCCCTTGCCGACGATGCGGCCCTGCTCGTTGAGCAGCACGGCGTAGGGCAGCTTGGCGACGCGGTAGGCCATGCCCGGCTCGCTCGACAGGAGGTACGGGAATTCCTTCAGGTCGGCCTTTTCATAGAAGGCCAGGTGCTCGGGCTGTTCGCCGTCGGAGGTGAGCACGACCCGCAGCCAGTCCTTCTCGGTGTTGTTCACCGAGCGGAGGATCGGCAGCAGCTTCTTGCACACCGGGCAGGTCGGCGACAGGAAGAACAGCAGGGTGCTCTTGTCGCCCGGGCGGCCGATGGTCACGCGGGTGTTGCCGACCAGATTGGGCAGTTCGAACACCGGCGAGGGCTCGCCGACCTTGGGGCCGGTGTCCATCATCAGCGCGCCCATCGGGGCGACGCGTTCGTACAGCACGCCGATCTGGCGGGCCAGCGCAAACAGTCCGACAAGGGCTGCCAGGACGGCGATCCACAGCAGCACGTTCGAAATCATCAGGGCATCGTTCATGATCAGTTCCTCAGTTGAATCAGGCGGGGATGGTTGGCCATCAGCTGGTTGGCCGTGGCGTAGAGGCCGACGAGGGCAAGGGTGCCGCCGGCCACCGAGAGGTAGTCGATCCACATCAGGGCGCGGCCGCTGCCGTCCTGACCACCGAGCACGGCGACCAGCAGCAGCACGGCGTTGCGGGCCGGCAGCGCCCACGACAAGGTGGTGTGGCCGTCGGCGCCGCCACAGCCGCAGTCGATGTTGGTGTGGCCGCGCAGCAGGTTGAGGACGACGCCGCCGGTGGCCACGCCGAGCGCGGCGACGGACAGCAGCAGGCCGGAGGCCCGGGTCGAATCGAACAGCAAGGCGGTACCGGCCAGCGCCTCGAGCAGCGGGAAGCCGCGGGCGAAGAGCGGCACCAGGCCGTCGGGAAGCAGGCGGTAGAGATCCACCGAGGCTTCGAAGACCGCCATATCGCGCAGTTTCTGCCAGGCCCCGGTCAGCAGCACCACCGCAATGGCGGCACCGCAGGCGCGGGCCAGGACCGGATCGAGGGCGTCCATCAGTGCAGCTCCATCAGGGTGGGCGTCTCGCCAACGCCTTCCATGCGCTTCGCCAGGGTCAGCTTGCGGCTGGCGTCGAACACGGCGATGGCGGCTTTCATGCCGTCGTAGGCAAACAGGCGGGCTCCGTCACCCTGGCTGACCGCCATCGCGATGGCGTTCTGGCCCGGGGTGCGCTCGACGCGCTTCTTGGCGGCCAGGTCGATGGTCCAGATTTCCTTGGCCGGGGTCTTGTGGCTGCCTTCCATGCCCTTGTCGTGCATGCCGACGAACAGGCGCCCGCTGGCGTTGTGCTGGGCGATCAGCTGGTAGCCGCCCGGGCGCCAGCCCTGCTTGCGGTCGGCGTCGGTGAGGATCGACCACGGCGCCTCGAAGCTGGCGATCTCGGCGCCGACCTTGGCGGTGTAGACGTCGCCGTGGAAGGACACGAAGCGGTAGGTATCCTTGTCCTGCTCGGCGTGGATGAAGATCGGGTCCTTGTCCGCGTCGAAGAACTTGGCGCTGCGCTTCTGGGTGGCGACCTGCCCGTTGTCGTCGAGACTGATAGTGAGCAGCGAGCCGTCGCCGCACACCGCCGAGAAGCGGCCGCCGACGCTGGCGGCCGGCAGGATGCTCCAGCAGCCGGGGGTGGCGATCTCATTGACCGTCTTGCGGGTCTTGAGGTCGATCACGCCCACCGAGGTGGCCGGGGTGGCGTACTGCACGAACAGCCAGCGGCCGTCGGCCGACGGGCGGATGGTGCCCTTGTAGTTGAGCGACTGGGCATGCCGGGGCGGCAGTTCGACTTCGCCGGTCTTGACCAGGGTCTGGGCGTCGTGGATATCCACCACGTCGGTACGCGTGCCGTGAGAGAGGCGCGTGTAGTAGGTGGTGGCGACGTAAATCTCGCGGCGGTCGGCCGACAGGATGGACTGACCGGCATAGCCGGTGGCGAGCATCCCCGCGTAGCGCAGCGTGTCGCCATCGATGACGTGCAGGCGGCCGTCCACGATGTGGCCGATGGAGACGTCCGACAGGTAGATGCGGTAGGGGGTCGGCGGCGGCAGCTTGCCGACGGAGATGTTTTCCGGGGGCAGTTCGGCGAGCGCACCGCCGCTCGCCGCGACGGCGAGGGCAGTGGTCAGCAGACGTCCCGCAAAGACTTTTCGAAGCACGGTTTCCTCCTTGTTGTCGTGGTGCCCGGATCAGCCGTTTCTCTCTGCTGGGGGCACCGCCAAGTCCTCCTCCGGCGACGGGTTTGAGCCGGAGAGCCCGCGGCGCCGGCTGGGGGGCCGAACTGCGGATGAGCGGATAGTGAGCGGGCCACCGCCAAATCCGTTATCCGATATTGGCAATGCAAGGTTGGTGCAAGTAATTGTCCAAAAAGGGGAATTTTCTGTGCACTGCACCATTTTTGTGCGTCGCAGCGCCATTGTTCAAATTTCTTGCAGAATTGCCGAAAGTGGTATTACTTTAAAAATAGAGAGTCGTAAGACCACGCCACACCCACACCAGAATCGAGAGCACCGCCATGACACACGCCGCCCAACGGGACGACGCGAACGCGCATTTCTCCTACGCGCGCGCGCAATCGGACGACGCGCACGACCTCGCCTGCAGCCTGCAGCACTGGAAGCAGCGTTACGTGCAACTCTCCCCGGGGCGCTTCACCGGCGATATCGAAGAGGTGTGGTTCGGCAACGTGCAGATCTTCCGGGAACGCACCAACCAGATCGTTCACGAGGCGGGCATGGCCTGGGAGGGTTCCCGTACCTTCGGCATTCCGGTGGAAACCGAGGGAGAAGGCTGGTATTGCGGGGAAGTCTTCGACCGGAATTCGATGCTCACCCTGAAGGACGGCGACGAACTGGATTTCCGCACCCCGCGCAAGCTCGACGTCCTGGCGGTGACCGCCGACATGCAGGTCTTCAGCGACTACGCCGCCCGCGTCGAGGGGCGCGACATCGAAGCCGAAATCGGCAGGCGGCGGGTGATCTGTCAGGCTCCCGAAAAGGCCGAAGAACTGCGCTCGTTCCTGCTCACCGCCCTCAACACGGTCAAGGCGGCGCCGCACCTTCTTGAACACGCGGCGATGCGCAAGGCACTCGAACAAGCCATTTTTGGCAGCCTGCTAGCCGCAATCGGCAACGGCACCGAACCCCCGCGGCCGCCCTCGACGAGCGAAACCCGGCGCCAGATCGTCAACCGGGCCCGCGACTACATGCGCCAGCATGTGGAGGAGCCGATCACCATGGCCGACCTGTGCGCCGAACTCAACGTGTCGCGGCGCACCCTGCAGTACAGCTTCCAGGATGTCCTCGATCTGAACCCGGTCGGTTTCCTGAGGGCGATGCGCCTGAACGGCGTCCGGCGCGCCCTGCGTCAGGCCGACGAACACGTGTCGGTGGCCGACGTGGCGGCCAGCTGGGGGTTCTGGCACCTGTCCCATTTCGCCGCCGACTACAAGGCCATGTTCGGCGAGCTGCCGTCCGAAACCCTGCGCGCCGGCAGCGTCCGGCGTTCGTCGGCGTCGGTCGGCTGAACGTACCGCGATGAACCCGCCCAACCCCCAACGGCCGAAGCCAGGCGAGCCTGGCATGCCGGGCGCCACACCAGAGACGCAAAAAACAAAAAACCCCATCTGAAACATGGGGTTTTTTCGATCTGGCGGAGGCGGTGAGATTCGAACTCACGAACGGTTGCCCGTTGCCGGTTTTCAAGACCGGTGCAATCGACCACTCTGCCACACCTCCGCGGGGCACGCATTTTAGCATGGCGGCTGCGGTTGAAACTTTTACCTGCGTCCGCTACTCTGATTCGTTGCAGATTGCTCTGCTTTTTCATCAATTCGGAGGATTTTCATGCAACTCGACACTTACGGTCAGCAAACGCAGGTCTTGTCGCACAGCGCCAACCGCGTTCTGCGCAACACCTACATGCTGCTCGCACTCACCATGGTGCCGACCGTTGCCGGTGCGCTGCTGGGCGTGCAGATGCAGTTTTCGTTCATGGCGGGCAGCCCCTTCATCGCCTTCCTGCTGTTCATGGGTATCTCGTTCGCCTTTTTCTACGGTATCGAGAAGAACAAGAACAGCGGCGTCGGCGTCGCGCTGCTGCTGGGCTTCACCTTCTTCATGGGGCTGATGCTGTCGCGCATCCTGCAGGTCGCACTCGGCTTTTCCAACGGCGGCTCGATGATCGCGCTGGCGGCCGGCGGCACCGGTGCAATCTTCGCCACGATGGCAGCCATCGCCAGCGTGTCGAAGCGTGATTTCACCAACATGGGCAAGTTCCTCACCGTCGGTCTGGTGGTCCTGCTGCTGGCAATGGTTGCCAACATCTTCCTGCAGATGCCGGTGCTGCACCTGGCAATCTCGGCGGCGGTGGTGCTGCTGTTCTCGGGCTACATCCTGTACGACATCAGCAACATCGTGCAGGGCGGCGAAACCAACTACGTGACGGCGACGCTGGCTGTGTACCTCGACGTCTACAACGTCTTCGTGAGCCTGCTGAACCTGGTCATGGCCTTCACCGGCGGCGACCGCGACTGATTCGCGTCAGTCGGTTGAACGGGACGGGGGCGATCAGTCTGACTGATCGCCCCCGTCCCGTTCACCGCCCGCCCGGCAGGCCTCACCGCGGGCACCTGCAGCCCGTTTCAGGTGACGATTACTTGGTCTCCGCGTCGATTTTCGACGTTGCCCTGGTGTCGCGCATGAACCAGCAGACCACCAGCGTGCAGGCGATGACGGCGGTTGCGTACCAGTAGAAGGTGTTCTCCATGCCGGCCTGCTTGAACCATAGCGCGACGT
>SSSX01000734.1 GCA_015657735.1 Zoogloeaceae bacterium | reverse complement strand
CCACCGGGCCATTGACGTTGGCGGCGGGGGTGAAGGTGAGCGTGCCGTCGGGGTTGACGACGACCGAACCCTTGGTTGGGTCGACGCTGGCGGCGGTGACGGTGAGGGTGTCGCCGTCGGCGTCGCTGTCGTTGCCGAGGACGGCAAAAGTCACCGGGATGTCTTCGCTGGTCGAGGCCGTGTCGGGCTGGGCGACCGGGCCGTCGTTGGTGCCGACCACGTTGATGGTGACGGTGGTGGTGGTGCCGTCGATGCTGGCGACGGTGAAGGTTTCGAGCTTGGTCTCGCCTTCCTTCAGGGCCTGGACGGCCGGGAGGCTGTTGTCGAGCTGGTAGGTCCACGCGCCGGTGCTGTCGACCGAGAATTTGCCGTAGGCGCCGGCGGTGCTCGCCTGCGGCTGGAAGGCGGCTTCGCCGGCGTCGGGGTCGATGATCGACAGGGTGCCGGCGGCGGTGCTCTGGGCCGGGGTGTCTTCCTTGACGGTGCCGGTGCCGGTGCCGAGCACGGCGGTGTCGGCGACCGCGGTGATGTTGACCGTGGCGGTGGCCGTCGACGTGCCGCCGTGGCCGTCGCTGAGAGTGTAGCTGATCGCCACCGGGCCATTGACGTTGGCGGCCGGGGTGAAGGTGAGGGTGCCGTCCGGGTTGACGACGACCGAACCCTTGGCCGGGTCGACGCTGGCGGCGGTGACGGTGAGGGTGTCGCCGTCGGTATCGCTGTCGTTGCCGAGGACGGCGAAGGTGACCGGGGTGTCTTCGCTGGTCGAGGCCGTGTCGGGGTTGGCGACCGGGCCGTCGTTGGTGCCAATCACGTTGACGGTGACGGTGGTGGTCGTGCCGTCGATGCTGGCGACGGCGAAGGTTTCGAGCTTGGTCTCGCCTTCCTTCAGGGCCTGGACGGCCGGGAGGGTGTTGTCGATCTGGTAGGTCCAGGCACCGCTGCTGTCGACCGAGAATTTGCCGTAGGCGCCGGCGGCGTTTGTTTGCGGCTGGAAGGCGGCTTCGCCGGCGTCGGGGTCGATGATCGACAGGGTGCCGGAGGCGGCGCTCTGGGCCGGGGTGTCTTCCTTGACGGAGCCGGTGCCGCTGCCGAGCACCGCGGTGTCGGCGACCGCAGTGATGTTCACGGTGGCGGTGGCCGTCGACGTGCCGCCGTGGCCGTCGCTGACGGTGTAGCTGATCGCCACCGCGCCATTGACGTTGGCGGCCGGGGTGAAGGTGAGGGTGCCGTCCGGGTTGACGGTGACGCTGCCCTTGGCCGGGTCGACGCTGGCGGTGGTGACGGTGAGGGTGTCGCCGTCGGCGTCGGAGTCGTTGCCGAGGACGGCGAAGGTGACCGGGGTGTCTTCCGACGTGCTGGCGGAGTCGGGCTGGGCGACGGGGATGTCGTTCACCGCGGCGACATTGATGGTCACGGTGCTGGTGGCGCTGCCGCCGTGGCCGTCGGCGATGGTGTAGGTGACGGTGTCGGTGCCGGTGAAGTCGGGGTTGGGTACGTAGTGCAGGCTGCCGTCGGGGTTGATCGTGACCTGGCCGTTGGCGGCGCTGGCGCCGGTGACGGTCAGCGGGTCGGCGTCAAGGTCGCTGTCGTTGCCGAGCGGGGTGAGCGTGACGGGCTGATCTTCCTGCGTGGTGGCGCTGTCGGCGACGGCGAGCGGGGCGTCGTTGGTGCCGATGACGGTGATGGTGACGGTTGTCTCGGTGCCGTCGATGCTCTTGACGGTGAAGGTTTCGGTCGTCGTTTCGCCGTCCTTCAGAGCGTGGACGACGGGCTTGCTGTTGTCGATGGTGTAGTTCCAGGCGCCACCGGCGTCGACGCTGAAGCTGCCGTAGCTGCCCGGGGTGCCGGTCTGCGGCTGGAAGGCGGCCTCGCCGGCGTCGGGGTCGACGATGGTGAGGGTGCCGGCGGCGGTGCTCTGGGCCGGGGTGCTTTCCTTGACGGTGCCGGCGCCGCTGCCGAGGGCGGCGGCGTCGGGCACGGCGGCGACATCGACGGTGGCGGTCGCGGTGGCGGTGCCGCCCTTGCCGTCGCTGATGGTGTAGCTGATCGTCACCGGGCCGTCGATGTTGGCGGCGGGGGTGAAGCTGAGGGTGCCGTCGGGGTTGACCGTGACGCTGCCCTTGGCCGGGTCGACGCTGGCGCCGGTGACGGTGAGCGGATCTCCGTCGGCATCGCTGTCGTTGCCGAGCACGGCGAAGGTGACTGGGGTGTCTTCGGTGGCGGCGATGGCGCTGTCGGTATTGGCGACCGGCGGCGTGTTCACGGCGACGGTGGTGGCCGGGAGGGCGGTGGCCGAGGCGAGCGGCAGGAAGTCGATGCCGTCGGCGGTGGTCGAGTAGCTGAAGGCGAGCGGCGTGACATCCTCGAGGATGCGCACTAGGCGCACGAAGTCGTGGGTCTGGTCGCCGACGCCGCCGCCGGCGAGGCCGGCCGCCGGGTTGTCGAGATCGTCGAAGGGGTCGGCGCCGTTGTTGAGGGCCTGGATGACCTTGTCGGCTTCGGCGCCCTGGCTGGAGACGACGTTTTCGCTGCGCTCCGGCGCGGCGGTGGCGAGGAGTTCGTCGTTGAGCAGCAGCTCACGGTCCGGCCCGACGCTGAGCCGGGTGCCGCCGGGCAGTTGCAGTTCGACGACCGCATCCGGGCCGGTGACGATCACCAGGCCGTCGCCGACCGCGTCGCCCGGCTTGACCGGGGTCAGCCTGCCGTCGCTGTCGCGCAGCCAGGCTTCGCCCTGCACGAAGACGACGGTGCCCTTGGCGTTGGGGTTGACGGTGGCGTTGGTCGGGACGGACGGGGTGGCCATGAAGCTCTCCGGAAAACGGTTTTAGCGATTGATCCGGAATTTACGGCGCGACGGCAATGGACTGTATTGTCCACAAGGACAGGTGGCGTGACGGATGCCACGCGGATGACGCCGAAATGCGGCCGCGGCCGGGCGCTGGTCAGCGCACGCCGTGGACGCGCAGCGCGAGCTGGAGGCGGTCGGTGACGGCGAGCTTCTCGAAGACGGCCTTGAGGTGGGCCTTGACGGTGCGTTCGGTGATGCCGAGGGCGGTGCCGATGGCCTGGTTGCTGTCGCCGGTGGCGGCGCGCTGGGCGACTTCCCGTTCCCGTTCGGTGAGCGGCCCGGCCCAGTCGGCGAGGCCGCGGCGCGGCAGGCGGGTGTCGACGAGGCGCAGCAGCCGCGACAGCAGCGCGCGGCCGACCCACAGCTCGCCGCTGGCGACGACGTCGAGGGCCTGGCGCAGGGTGTCGAGCGGGGCGTGGGTGTGGCAGTAGCCGCTGGCGCCGGCGTTGAGGACGGCGAGACCTTCGTCGTCGTCGGGCTGCGACGAGGCGGCGAGGATCGACAGCCCGGCAACGTTGCGCTGCCAGCCGGGGCGCGTCCACAGCGCTGCGGTGCCGCCGCGGGCGAGGCCCAGGTCAACCAGGACCAGGCGATGGCCCGCCGCGCGCCAGGCGTCGAGGCCGTCGAGGCCGCGGGCGCGCACCGGGGCGGTGGCGAGGCCTTGCCAGTGCGCGGCGAGCAGGTCGTCGTCGGTGAGGATCAGCAGCGCTTCGGGAGGGCTCATGGCGATTCGGGGCCGTGCCGGGTCAGCGTTCGGTGAGGGCGTTGGCCTTGGCCCGCAGCACGGGTTTCATCAGGTAGCCGAGCAGCGATTTCTTGCCGGTGAGGATGTCGACCTCGGCGACCATGCCGGGGATGATCGGCATCCTGGCGTCGCCGATCGTGCTTTGCCGGGTGCGCACACGCACGATGTAGAAGGCGTTGCCCTTGTCGTCGGTGATGGTGTCGGCGCCGATGTGTTCGAGGGTCGCTTCGAGGCCGCCATAGATCGAGAAGTCGTAGGCGGTGAACTTGACCAGCGCCGGCTGGCCGGGGCGCAGGAAGGCGATGTCCTTGGGTTGGACGCGGGCTTCGAGGAGCAGCGCGTCGTCGCTCGGGACGATTTCGATGATCTCCTTGCCGGGCTGGACGACCCCGCCGACGGTGTTGGCGAACAGCTGCTTGACGGTGCCGTTCATCGGGGCGCGGATCTCGGCCTGCTTGACCCGGTCGGCGAGCCCTTCGCTGCCGGCGGCGAGGGCGGCCAGTTTGGCGTTGGTTTCGGAAAGCTCGTTGCGGGCCTGGTTGCGCATGTTGAGTTCGACTTCCTCGATCTTGCGCTGGGCCTCGGAAATCGAGGCCTGGATGCGCGGGATCTGCGCGCTGGCGGTGTCCCGTTCGCCGCGGTAGCGCGCCACGTCCCGTTCGAGGCGCAGCAGTTCGACTTCCGACACGGCGCCGGTGCGGGCCAGCGGGCGGGTCACTTCGAGTTCCTTGGCGGTGAGGCTGTAGCTCTGGGTGGCCTGTTCGCGCTTGGCGGTGACTTCGTTGAGTTCCTGCTTGCGCTGGGAAAGCTGCTGGCGCGCCACGCCGACCGCGGCGTCGAGTTCGAGGCGCTTGGATTCGTAGGCGCTGCGTTCCTGCTCGACCAGCTCGGGCGCTTCCTTGAGCAGTTCGGGCGGCGCGACGAACGGTTTTTCGGTGGCGACGGCGGTCAGGCGGGCGGCCTTGGCGAGCAGCGCGATGTACTGGGCACGGTTCTCGCGCAGCGACGACACGAAGCGCGTCGGGTCGACCTTCAGCAGCAGCTGGCCGGTTTTCACCTGCTGGCCTTCCTTGACCAGGATTTCGGAGACGATGCCACCGTCGAGGCTCTGCATCACCTGCACCTGCCGCGACGGGATGACCTTGCCTTCGCCGCGGGTCACTTCGTCGAGCTGGGCGAGGGCGGCCCAGATGAGCAGCACGAAGACGGCGGCGCAGCTGAGCAGCACGGCGATGCGGCTGCCGCGCAGCTTCTGCTCGGAGATGGCCCACTCGGCGTCGGCCAGATAGTCGGCGTCGTCGTGGATTTCCTTCTTCTCGGCGCCGTCGAGGATGCGGTCGAAGGTGCGCGAGGCGCGCTGGTAGATGGCGTCGTAGGCGGGCCGGAGGAGGGCGAACAGTTTTTTCATGGCTTCACCCCGCGCGTCCGATGCGGCCCTGCTGGAGCGCTTCGACGACCTGCGCCTTCGGTCCGTCGGCGACGATCTGGCCCTGGTCGACGACGATCAGGCGGTCGACCAGATCGAGCAGCGAGGTGCGGTGGGTGACGAGCAGGATCGTCTTGCCGGCGGCAAAGCGGCGCAGGCGCTGCTTGAGACCTTCCTCGCTCTGGTGGTCCATGCTGCTCGAGGGTTCGTCGAGGAGCAGCACCGGCGGATCGTTGAGCACCGCGCGGGCGATCGCCACGGCCTGACGCTGGCCGCCGGAGAGCGATTCGCCGCGTTCGCCGATGGGCATTTCGAAACCCTGCGGATGGGCGTTGGCGAATTCGCGCACGCCGGCCAGATCGGCGGCGGCGACGATGGCGCTGTCGTCGGCGAAGGGGGCGCCCATCGCGATGTTCTGCTTGAGCGTGCCGTAGAAAAGAGTGACGTCCTGCGGCACGAAGCCGATCGCGCGGCGCAGTTCGGCGGGGTCGATCTGGCGCGAATCGATGCCGTCGATGAGCACCGCGCCGTCGGTCGGCTGGTAGAGGCCGAGCACGAGTTTCTCGATGGTCGTCTTGCCCGAGCCGATGCGCCCGATGATGCCGACCTTCTCGCCGGCGCCGACGCGGAAGCTGACCTTCTTCAGCACCGCCTGGTCGCGGCCGGGGTAGCAGAAGCTGACGTCCTTGAACTCGATGTTGCCGCTGAAGCTCGGGCGGTGGACGAAGCTGGCGCCGTCGGGGCGCTCGACCGGCAGATTCATGTGGGTGCCGACCGAGGCCAGCGAGGTGCGCGCGTTCTGGTATTGCATCATCAGCCCGGCGACCTGGCCCAGCGGGGCCATCGCGCGGCCGGACAGCATCGACGCGGCGATGATGCCGCCCATCGTCATGTTGCCCTCGGCGAGCTCATAGACGCCGACGATGATGACGACGATGTTGACCAGCTGTTGCATGAACTGGGCGAAATTGACGGTGCCGGCCGACAGCAGCTTGAGGCGCCCGCCGATCTGCGCGATGAACAGCGTCGCCCTTTCCCACTGGCGCTGGACGAGGCTTTCGGCGCCGAGGGTCTTGAGGGTTTCGAGGCCGACCAGGCTTTCGACGAGGGTGGCGTTGCGCTGGGCGCTGGCCCGGTAGGTGGTTTCGGTGAGCTCGTGCATCTTGTCCTGCGCAACCAGGGTGACGAACAGCACGGCGAGCATGCCGGCCAGCGGCGGCAGCAGCAGCCACGGCGAGACCCAGGCCATCACCAGCAGGAAGAGCAGCACGAAGGGCAGGTCGATCAGCGTGGTGACGGTGGCCGAGGCGATGAAATCGCGCACGCCTTCGAAGGCCCGCAGGTTGGCGGCGAAGGTGCCGACCGAGGCCGGCCGGGCGTCCAGCCGCAGGCCGAGGACGCGCTCCATGATGCGCGCCGAGAGCTGGACGTCGATGCGCTTGCCGGCGGTGTCGACGATGTAGGCGCGCAGGGTGCGCAGCGCGAAGTCGAAGCCAAGCACGAGCATGGCGCCGACGGCCAGTACCCACAGGGTTTCGACGGCGTTGTTGGGCACGACGCGGTCGTAGACCGTCATCGAGAACAGCGGGATCGCCAGCGCGAAGAGGTTGATCACCAGCGCGGCGAGCAGGGTGTCGCGGTACAGCCGCCAGTTTTCGAAGACGGTGCCCCAGAACCAGTGCGACGCGCGCACGGCCTTGACCTGCGGCGCCCGCGCCTCGAAGCGGAAACGCGGGCGGACGAAGCACACCAGCCCGGTGTAGAGCGCGGCCAGTTCGTCGGCGCCGAGCACCTCGGCGGATTCGCCGGCCTCCGGGAAGCGCACCCGCGCGCCGCCGTCCGGCAGGCGTTCGAGCAGCACGCAGGCGCGGCGGTCGTGGAGCAGCAGGATGGCCGGCAGCAGGCCCGGGGCGATGGCGCCGAGCGGCTTGCGGACGATGCGCGCGGTGAGGCCGGCGCGGGCGGCGGCGCGGGGCAGCAGCGAGGGGGTCAGGAGGTTGTCGACCAGCGGCAGGCCGGACGACAGGGCGACGGCGGTGAAGGGGTTGCCGTGGAGCTGGGTCAGGATGACCAGGGCGTCGAGGAGCGGGTCGTCGTGGGTGGCGCTTTCGCCCGGGTGCCAGTCGGCGTCGGGAGCGGCGGGGCCGCCGGTGTGCGGCGGATGGGAGGCGGAGGCGTCGGTCATCGGCACAATCGTTCGTGGTCGTCTTCCGGCCCGGCGGGTCGGGCCTGCACGGGGAAAATCGCCGGGCACAGCGCGGAACGTGTGCCGGACGTCCGAATTGTAGAAATAACGGATGCGTACGGGGGAACTTGAGCCTTCAGGCGGCGGGGCCGCCAGGTGAAGCCGGGGCGCGGGCGGCAGCGGCCAGGGCCGACCGCGGTCGCGGAAGGCGAGGCGGCCGGCGCCGGGTCAGATGACGTCGCCCGGACCGAGCAGGTCGAGGCCCTGGCGCAGGCGGGCGCGGGCGCCCTTGCGGGTGAGAAGCTTGCGCTGGGCATCGGCGGGCAGATCGGTGAGGCGCAGCAGACCGCGGTCGATGAGGACGTCGACGACGTCTTCGATGACGCGGATGAGGTCGGCGTCGAGGCGCGCAAACTCGCCGGAGCCGGCCAGCGCGGCGGCTTCCGGATGGCCGGCGGGGAGTTCTTCGTCGTGGCCGGGGCCGGCTTCGGCGAAGAGGGCCACGACCTGGCCGGTGGAATCGCGTTGGACGTAGGGCATGGGGAAGTCCCGTCGAGGAAAGAGCTGCCGCCGCGGGGGACGGCAGCGCGGGTCAGACGGCCGGCGCCTGGAGTTCCTTCGGCAGCGGGAAGGTGATTTTCTCCGGCACGCCTTCGAGGGGGCGCACCGAGGCGGCGCCGAGAGCCTTGAGCCGGGCGATCACCGATTCGACCAGCACTTCGGGGGCCGAGGCGCCGGCGGTGACGCCGATGCGCTGTTTGCCGGCGATCCATGTCGGGTCGATGGCGTCGGCGTCGTCGATGAGGTAGGCCGGCACCTTGAGCAGTTCGGCGACTTCGCGCAGGCGGTTGGAGTTGGAGCTGTTCACCGAGCCGACGACCAGGACCAGGTCGGATTGCGGCGCCATGAACTTGACCGCGTCCTGCCGGTTCTGGGTGGCGTAGCAGATGTCGTCCTTCTTGGGGCCGACGATGTTCGGGAAGCGCGCGCGCAGCGCGGCGACGACGGTTGCCGCGTCGTCCACCGAGAGGGTGGTCTGGGTGACGTAGGCCAGCAGGTCGGGCGTGTTCACCTGCAGCGCGGCGACGTCGGCGGCATTTTCGACGAGGTAGATGCCGTCCTTCACCTGACCCATCGTGCCTTCGACTTCCGGGTGCCCCTTGTGGCCGATCATGATCAGCTCGCGGCCCTGCTCGCGCATGCGGGCGACCTCGAGATGCACCTTGGTGACCAGCGGGCAGGTGGCGTCGAAGACGCGCAGGCCGCGCGCTTCGGCTTCGCTGCGCACCGACTGGGGCACGCCGTGGGCGCTGAAGATGACGGTGTTGCCGGCCGGCACGCTGGCCAGGTCTTCGATGAAGATGGCGCCCTTGGCGCGCAGGCCCTCGACGACGAAGCGGTTGTGGACGACTTCGTGGCGGACGTAGATCGGTGCGCCGAACTGGGCCAGGGCGCGTTCGACGATCTCGATGGCGCGTTCGACGCCGGCGCAGAAACCGCGGGGGTTGGCGAGCAGGACTTCCATGTTGTTCCTCGGGCGGCGGATCAGTTGATGCCGATGACTTCGACTTCGAAGCGGATGGCCTTGCCGGCCAGCGGGTGGTTGAAGTCGATGGTGGCGTGGGTGTCGCCGACTTCGCGGATCAGGCCGGGGTAGCGGGTGCCGTCCGGGGCGGTGAATTCCATGATGACCAGCGGCTCGACGGCGGCGCCGTCGGGGAAGTCTTCGAGGCGGACTTTTTCAACCAGTTCGTCGCGGTGGGCGCCGAAGGCGTCCTGCGGCTCGAGCAGGAAGGTGTGGCGTTCGCCGACGGCGATGCCGGCCAGGCAGCGCTCGAGGGTCGGCAGGAGGTCGCCGCGGCCGAGCTGCATGGTGGCGGGGGTGGTTTCGAAGGTGCTGATCAGCGACTGGCCGTTGTCGAGCGAGATGCGGTAGTGGAGGGTCAGCAGGCTGTCGGGCTGGACGATCTGGGTCATGAGAGTTTCTCTTGGACGGGGGCGTGGCGGTGTTCGCGCAGCTGGGCGACGACCATCAGGACGACGCCGACGGTGATCGCGGAATCGGCCACGTTGAAGGCCGGCCAGCCGTAGCGGCCGATGTGGAAGTACAGGAAGTCGACGACGGCGCCGAACACGAACCGGTCGATGACGTTGCCGATGGCGCCGCCGATGATCAGCGAGAACGCCAGCGGCTGCAGGAATTCGTGCTGGTGGCGGGCCAGCAGGCGCAGCAGCCAGCCGCAGATGCCGGCGGCCAGGGCGACGAAGAACCAGCGTTGCCAGCCGGCCTGGTCAGCCAGGAAGCTGAACGCGGCGCCCGGGTTGAAGGCCAGGACGAGGTCGAACCAGTCGGTGATGCGGATCACCTCACCGGTGCGCAGCGCGCCGCGGATGAGGTGTTTGCTCCACTGGTCGGCCAGCACGACGACGGCGGCCAGGCCGATCCAGTTGCCGAGGCGTAGTTTCAAGGGCGTGGCTCCTGCAGGGGCGGGGGTCAGGCGACGGATCGCGCTTCGCCGGCACCGAATAGATTGGACGTGCAGCGGCCGCAAAGTTCCGGATGGCCTGCATCGTGGCCGACGTCGTCGCGGTAGTGCCAGCAGCGTTCGCATTTCTTGTGGGCGGACGGGGTGACGACGATGGCTTCGGCCGCTTCGTCGGCGACCCGGACGAGGGTGGTCTTCGAGCAGATCAGCACGAAGCGCAGATCGTCGGCGAGGCTGGCGAGCAGATCGTGGTTGTCGCCGGCGGCGCGGAT
>SSSX01000733.1 GCA_015657735.1 Zoogloeaceae bacterium | reverse complement strand
CGAGATCATGATCGTCACCGAGTACAACGGCCACACCCAGGGCTTCCTGGTCGAGGCCGTGGATACCATCCTGCGCCTCGACTGGTCGCAGATGCGGGTGCCGCCGGAGATGCTGACCGCCAATCTGGGCGGCCTTGTCACTGCGGTGACCGAATTGCCCGGCCCCAAGCTGGTCATGCTGCTCGACGTCGAAAAGGTGCTCTCGGAAACCACCCGTTACGACGACGAGTTCCTCTTCAAGGGTATCGAGCCGCTCGTCACCGACGAGCCGGTCACCGTTTATTTCGCCGACGATTCGTCGGTGGCCCGCAAGCAGATCGAGCGCACGCTCGATGCGCTGGGCGTGCGCCACGTCGGTTCGGTGAATGGCCGGCAGGCGTGGACCGAGCTGGAGAAACTGGCCTCCTACGCCGCCTCGTCGGGGCGCAAGGTGAAGGATCTGCTGGCGCTGATCCTCACCGATGTGGAAATGCCCGAGATGGACGGCTATATCCTCACCAAGAAGATCAAGACCGATCCGCGCTTCGAAGGCGTGCCGGTCATCATGCATTCGTCCCTGTCGGGGATGTCCAACCAGCAGCTCGGAAGATCGGTCGGCGTCGATGAATACGTGGCCAAGTTCGAGCCGCAGCGGCTGGCCGAAGTGCTGCGGCGCCTGATCACCCAGCACGCTGCCACGGTCAAGGCCACCTGAGCGAAGAGGAGCGAGATGAACATGGATCGTGTCGATCGCGGGTTGCTGGAGTCGGTTGACGCCAGGACCAAGCTGGCGGGTTCGAACCGCATGGAAATCCTGCTGTTCTCGCTGGGCACCCAGGAGATCTTCGGGATCAACGTGTTCAAGGTCCGGGAAGTTTCCCGCACCCCGTTCATCACCAAGGCCCCCAACATGCCGGACGGGGTCGAAGGCCTGATCTCGCTGCGTGGCAACGTGATTCCCGTGTTGGCGCTGGCCAAGGTCATGGGCATCGCCGAGCCCGGCGAACCGCTCGGCGGCTCGATGATGGTCACCGAGTACAGCAAGCGCACCCTCGGCTTTCTGGTTCACGAGGTGGACCGGATCATCCGCGTCGAGTGGGACAAGGTGCGCGCGCCGGACAACGTCACCTCCAGCGGTCACCACTTCATCACCGCCATCACCGAGCTGCAGGACGGCAAGCTGGTGTCGATCCTCGACGTCGAGACCATCCTCGCCAGCACCTTCGGCGAAGCCGTGGTCGGCCAGATCCATCCGCTCGAGGGCGGTCACGAGGTCAATGTGTTCTTCGTCGACGATTCGGCGGTCGCCCGCAAGAAAATCGCCGAAACCCTCGACAAGCTCGGTGTGCGCCACAAGCACGCCCTCAACGGGCTGGAAGCGTGGACCCGCCTCGAAGGCATGGCCGGCCACGCCCAGCAGCGCGGCATGAGCCTGCGCGACGAAGTCAGCCTGATCCTCGTCGATGCCGAAATGCCGGAGATGGATGGCTACGTGCTCACCCGCAACATCAAGTCGGACCCCCGTTTCGAGGGAATCCCGGTGGTCATGCATTCATCCCTGTCGTCCGAGGCCAACCGGGCGATGGGCAAGAGTGTCGGTGTCGACGCCTATGTGGCCAAGTTCGACGCCGACGTCCTGGCCGAAACACTGCGCCCCCTGCTGATGCGGTCCTGCCGGGACTGAACGGAGATCAACAACATGTCGGACCCCAAGATGAAATTTCTCGTTGTCGATGACTTCTCGACGATGCGGCGCATCGTCCGCAACCTGCTGAAGGAACTCGGCTTCACCAACGTCGATGAAGCCGAGGACGGTCAGGTCGCGCTGCAGAAGCTCAACTCCCTGCCGTTCGACTTCGTCGTGACCGACTGGAACATGCCGAACATGGACGGTCTGACCCTGCTGCAGAACATCCGCGCGACGCCGGCGCTCAAGCACCTGCCGGTGCTGATGATCACCGCCGAGGCGAAGAAGGAAAACATCATCGCGGCAGCCCAGTCCGGCGCCAGCGGCTACATCGTCAAACCCTTCACGGCGGCGACCCTTTCGGAAAAGCTCGAGAAGATTTTCGAGAAGATGGGCAAGAAGGCGGCCTGAGCGCCCGCGACAGCACGGAGTTCCATCATGGCAAAACGTCTCAAATTCGACGAATCCGGCGACAGCGACGATCTGCAGGCCCTCTTCGACAGCATTGCCGGCGCCCCGGCGGCCGCCGCGCCGCCACCCCGCCTCGAAGTGGTGACCGCCTCGGGCGGCGGCGCTGCCGGCGGCGACAGCGATGACCTGCAGGCCCTTTTCGATTCGGTGGCCAACGAATACGCCCCGGACGACGACGATGCCGCCGCCGGCGACACCCGCCTGACCAGTTCCGCAACCGTCTTCAACCGGATCGGTGTGATGACCCGCCAGCTCCACGACACCCTGCGCGAACTGGGTTACGACCGCAGCCTGCAGGAAGCGGCCCACGCGATTCCCGACGCCCGCCAGCGCCTCACCTACATCGCCGAGATGACCGAGCAGGCGGCCAGCAAGGTGCTCAACGCCACCGACATCGCCAAGCCGATCCAGGATCAGGTCCAGGCCGGTGCCGAAGGCCTGCGCCAGCGCTGGGACCAGCTCTACGCCAGGCAGCTGAGCCCGGACGAGTTCCGCGTGCTGGCCGGCGAGACTCGCGATTTCCTCGGGTCGGTGGTCACCGGCACCCGCGAGACCAATGCGCAGCTGATGGAAATCATGATGGCGCAGGATTTTCAGGATCTGACTGGGCAGGTCATCAAGAAAGTCGTCGATCTCGCCCAGGGGCTCGAGCAGCAGCTGCTGCAGGTGCTGATCGAAGCCATGCCGGCCGAACGCAAGGCCGAGGCGCCCGAGGGGCTGATGAACGGCCCGGTCATCAATGCCGTCGGGCGTGAGGACGTGGTGTCCAACCAGGAGCAGGTGGACGACCTGCTCGAAAGCCTCGGCTTCTAGGCCGTCGCGCGGGCAAGTCCGCAAGGAGCGAAAGCAATGAGCGATTTTTCGGGGATGGAAGACCTTCTGCAGGATTTCCTCGTGGAAGCGGGGGATCTGCTGTCGGGTGTCGACAACAAGCTGGTCGACCTGGAGCGTGCGCCCGGTGACAAGGGGCTGCTGAACGACATCTTCCGCGGTTTCCACACAATCAAGGGCGGCGCCGGTTTCCTGAATGCGACCGAGCTGGTCACCCTGTGCCACCTCACCGAAAACCTCTTCGACAAGCTGCGCAACGGCGAGCTGGCGGTGACGCCGGAGGTGATGGACGTGATCCTGTCGTCGACCGGCGCGGTGCGCGACATGTTCGGCTACCTCGAGCAGGGCGTTCAGCCGGCGGCGGCGGATTCCGAGCTGATCGACGACCTGCGCCACGCCATCGCCGGCGACTTGTCGGTGGCGACGCTCGAGGCAGCGCCGGCACCGGCACCGGTGGTCCGTGCGGTCGCCGCGCCGGCAGCGGCCGCGTCGGCCGACGGGCTCGACTGGAACGTGTTGTTCGAAGCCGTCACCAGCGGCAGCACGGCTGCACCGGGGCTGGCTGCGGTAGCGGTCGCGGCGCCGGCCGTGGTGCCGGCGGCGCCGCCGGTGATGCATCAGAGCGACGCCGAACTGGCCCGCAAGTCGCCGGAAGAAGTCATCAAGGCGGCGGTCGGCCGCCGCGCCACCGACCGTCCGGGGGCGAGCGGACCGGTCGGCCGGCGCGATACCGAAAAGGCGCGCGACAACTCGATCCGTGTCGACACCGCGCGTCTCGACCAGGTGCTCAACCTGTCCGGCGAGATCGGCCTCACCAAGAACCGCCTCAACGCGCTGCGCAGCGACATCCTCAACGGCCGCAGCGACACCGAGACCCTGCACGCCCTCGATCTGGCGGTGAGCCAGCTCGACCTGCTGGTATCCGACCTGCAGAACGCGGTCATGAAGACGCGCATGCAGCCGATCGGCCGGCTGTTCCAGAAATACCCGCGGATCGCCCGCGACCTCGCCCGCAACCTGGGCAAGGACGTCGAACTGGTCCTCTCCGGCGAGGAAACCGAGATCGACAAGACGATGATCGAGGATCTTTCCGACCCGATCATCCACCTGATCCGCAACGCGGTTGACCACGGCGTCGAGGAAACCCAGGAGCGCCTCGCCAACGGCAAGCCCGAAAAATCCATCGTGCGCCTCGAAGCGCGCCAGGAAGGCGATCACATCGTGATCCTGGTGGCCGACGACGGGCGCGGCATGAACGCCGAGCGCCTGCGCGCCAAGGCCGTCGAGAAGGGGCTGATCACCGACGAGGAAGCCAACACGATGGACGAACGCCAGAGCTACAACCTGGTGTTCCTGCCCGGTTTCTCGATGGCCAGCCAGATTTCCGACGTGTCCGGCCGCGGTGTCGGCATGGACGTGGT
>SSSX01000732.1 GCA_015657735.1 Zoogloeaceae bacterium | reverse complement strand
CGCAAGAGCGACGACCAGGAGCCGCTGCGGACCCTCGCCACCTACCGCAAGACGCCCGCCGGCGTGATCTTCGGGCAGAACGTGATCGCCGAAGGGAGCGGGACGCTGCGCGTCGGGATGGCCGTGGAGGTGCTGGAATGAGCCCGCTGCGTGTCGGACGCGCTCAGAAGAAACGCGCCGCCGCCGCGTGGGGAAGATCCATGCCGGTGCTGCGGGCGCGCTTGAGCAGCTCCCAGTAGTAACGGTAGGAGGCGCGGTCGTGCAGTTTGCCGGCGTGCTGGATGGGCCCCCAGCTGCGGTCCTGGGCGGCGATCAGGATGCTGGCGGCGGCCTCGACCTCGGTGAAGTCGGGACGCATGGCCTCGATGATCGGGACGATCTGGTTGGGGTGGATGCTCCACATCCGCAGGTAGCCGAATTCGCGGCGGGCGCGCTCGGCGTCGTGGCGGATGTAGCCGATGTCCTTCAGTTCGGTGGTCACGTTGTGGGACGGCACGACGCCGTTGGCCAGGGCTGCCGCCGCAATGTCGCACTTGGCGCGGATGACGAGGGGGTGTTCGAACTGGCCGGGGCTTTTCATCGCCGCCCCGGGGATCGCGCCGTGATGGCCGCTGACGAAATCCATCAGGCCGAAATCAAGGGATTCGACGCGGTCGAGCGCGGCGATGTCCCAGGCGTCGCGCAGCGCGCCGTGGGTTTCGATCAGCACATGCACCGGAATCTCCCGCTCGATGCCGTGACGCTCCTCGGCGTTGCGGATGGCCTCGATCTGGCGGGCGGCGTCGGCGACGCTGCGCGGCTTCGGAATCGTCAGGAAGGCGAGGGCCTCACCGGCCTGGCCGACCAGGATGTCCACGTCCTGTTCCCAGTGGGGATGGGTGATGTCGTGGATGCGGGCGCCGATGCGTCCGAAGCGGTTGTCGCCGGACATGATCAGGCCGGCCGCCATCGTCGCGTGCTCCGCCTCGGCACCGGCGTGGGCGCCGTCCTCGCAGTCGCAGGTGATGTCGAACACCGGGCCCAGTTCGTGCTGCAGCGCGATGGCCTTGCGCATCAGCTTCTCGCTGCCGGCGTAGTGATCGACCGCCGGGAGGATGGGAAAGGGCTTCTCGCCCTGGAACAGCACGTGGTCGGGATGCGGCAATGCGGACATGACGGTTCTCTCGTTTTGCAGGCTGGCTGAGGGTAGCAAAAAAACGCCGTGAACAAAAAAACGCGAGGGCATTGCTGCCCCCGCGTCCTGCGCTGCCGTGAAGCTGCGGACGATCAGCCCAGCAGATCCTTCACGCCGTCGCGTTCTTCGAGCAGTTCGTTGAGCGTGTGGGTCATGCGCTCGCGGGAGAACTCGTCGATTTCCAGGCCCTGGACGATCGTGTACTCGCCGTTCGCGGTGGTGACCGGGAAGCCGTAGATGATGCCTTCGGGAATGCCGTAGGAGCCATCGGACGGAATGCCCATCGTGACCCATTCGCCGTTGGTGCCGAGCACCCAGTCGTGGATGTGATCGATGGCGGCGTTGGCCGCGGAGGCGGCGGACGACAGGCCGCGGGCCTCGATGATCGCGGCGCCGCGCTTGCCGACGGTCGGCAGGAACGTGTCGCGGTTCCAGGCTTCGTCGTTGATCAGATTCTTGACGTTGTCGCCGTTGGAGGTGACGGCGCGGTAGTCGGCGTACATCGTCGGGGAGTGGTTGCCCCACACGACCAGCTTCTTCAGGCTGGACACTTCACGGCCCGACTTGGAAGCCAGCTGGGACAGCGCGCGGTTGTGGTCCAGACGCAGCATGCCGGTGAAGTTGCCGGCCTTGACGCGACCGTACTTGACGGCGATTTCCTTGGCGAT
>SSSX01000731.1 GCA_015657735.1 Zoogloeaceae bacterium | reverse complement strand
CAGTTTCCACCTCGATTCGATAGGTGCCCCACGGTTCGGCCATGTCTGCCAGCAAACGTGCCGAATCCGCCTCGCGCGCCTGCGCCGCAAGCGTGGCCACCCGCTGCAGCAGGCCACGATCGGTTACGGCGATGACTGCTGCGTCGATGGCGTGGTGACGGTGATCGTTGCGATTCTTGTCCGCCCGCAACTGGCCGTTCTCGTCGTGCGACGCCAGGATGCGGTCGAGTCCCCACTTGCCACGCAGCATGGCTGTCAATCGTCCTGGTGACACATAGACCTGATTGCTCGCGCACACGCTGGACAGATACTGTTTGGCCACCCGCGCCAGGTAGGCGGTATCGATGAGCTGGCGCGCCAGGAAACCCTGTCCGTCAGCCTCGAATTCGCCCACCTTGCCAACCCACTTCTGCAGCGAGTCTTCTTCGAAACGCTTGCGTTTGTCTTTGGGCAGGCGGATGGCGCGGGCCTGGATCTCTGGCCAGTCATAGCCATCAAGAGACTTCCCGAACGCTTCGAACGGGGTCCGGTTGCCCTTGTATTTGTTGGCGTCGCGATGCACCAGCAGCTTGTTGTTGAAGCCGTCGTCCAACGTTTTCGAGAAGGGCAGAATGTGGTCGATCTGGTATTCGGCGCTGTTGAACAGCTTGTGAATCGATATCTGTTTTCCGGTGTACGGGCAGGGTGTTCCAAGACCGCCGGTTTTCTCCAGTTCGATAAACAACTTCATGCGCAGCCGGTTCTCGCCGTTGTCGCGCGCATCTAGCTCAGCCAAACGCCGACGGACATAGTCATTGCGGTCCTTGTTCTCCCCCTGAGCCTTTTTGATCCGCTGCTTCTCCTCCAGCCCCGCTTTCAACTCCCGTGCCAGTTCGAGCACGATCTGCGTCGGCGGGCCGTACTTGGCGATGATCGCGTTGATCAGCTTGCGCACCTGATTCAGCCCGATATGCACCGTCGGGTTGGGGATCTTCCCCCATTCGCGCTCGTCTGCGTTGCGCGCCGTCGGTGCATCCTGGGTGTAACGCCAGAGAATCCGGCCGTAATACGGCAACGTGGGCAGCAGCACATCGGGCGACTGGACCGTGTGCGCGGCGTAGCCCGCCGCCAGCACCGCCTTATCGTAGGTCAGAGGTGCATCGTCGGCATCGTTCCAGCTATCGCGCAGCATCGGCAACACTTTGTTGATTGCAGCGGTACTCAGTCGGAAATAGCCATCCTCAAGGTTGAGACCCACCACGTAGCGCGCCTGCGCCACGCCGAGCCCGTAGCGGGCGACCAGTGCCGCCTCCAGCGTCGCCTCGTTCTCCGAGTCCAGCAGCAGGCTCACTACCGCATCCTGCTCGGCCAGGCTGAAGCGATGCCACGCTTCGCCGAATGCCTCCTTGCGCGCCAGTTTGTACGCCGTGTCGCAGCCTTTCAGCTCTTTGCGATTCTCCGTTTCCAGCGTGAACCGGAAAGCCTCCCTGTTCGCTCCGAACAAGGTCTTGCGCAGGATTTCAAAGCCCTTCTTGGGGCTGTCCGCCAGCACCTTGATCAACGCATCGCGCTCGCTGCGCTTGAGTCCGCGCTCACTGCGGTCCGCCAGCGTCTCGACGCACAAGTGATTCACCTCCTGATACAGCCGGAACAACTGGGCCGACGGCAGTGCCGCTGCTGCCCGGCGCTCGGTCGGTTCAAGAAAGCACTTGCCCGCCAGAACCGGGCGCAGCGGCCTTTGATGGAGCAGAATGCCCTTCAGGCGCTCGTGGGCTGCCGCTGTCAGAAGTTCGGGGTGAAAGCGTTGCTGGCTCGCCCACAAGGCATCGAACTCGTCAGCGATCCACTGGCGATCCACATACAGGGAATAGTGCTCGTCTTTGCCTTTACCGATCAGCCGCGCCCGTACCGATTTGCCGTCGTCGAGACGTCCCGCCAGCGCCTCGCCGACCGTCCGCGCGGTGCCCATCGATGCGCGGAAAGCGGCGATCGCGGACTTTATCTTGCCCGATTCTTTGCCCGCCGCCCGATCGGTTCGCCGGTTGCTCTTGAAGCCGCGGCGCTGGTTGAGGTGGAACAGCGCACGGCCCAGTTCGAAGGGGGTCAGCGCCCTGTCGAGGCCATCCCGCCTGAGCAGGTAAGGACTGACTGGCACCAAGGTCTTGCGTGCCGTCTCCAGCGGCGGCATCAGCCCGCATTCGATCAACGCCCGCATGAAACGCTCGCGCCGCCGCAGATAGCGGTCGCGCCGCCGGCGCATTTGCCGCGGGCCACGACGTTCGGCAGCCAGCGACGAACCGTCCTTGGGATTGCGTCCGTCGGAATAAATACGTGAGCCCAGACGAATCAGCTTGACGGGAAAGCCGTCGTCATCAAGCTGGATGATGGCCCAACCCAGGGAGTTGGTGCCGAAATCGAGACCAAGGCGGTAGCGCATGAGTAACCTTTACTGACAAATCATGGCGTGGCTGACGGCGTCACGCAAAATCGGGAATTGCACTCTGGAACAACTACTTGAACCCATCGTTCCGCCAAGTGTGCATTGCATAGAAATGAACTCAATGGCATTAGTAGTTTACGCGTTTGGTATCAAACTTGAACCCATTTTCATTCAAGGCGTAGCTTGACGAGGGCATCGTGATGCGAGACACTGTGCGGGCATTCAAGCAAATCGGGAATTGCGCTTTGCTACTAACAAGCAGAATCCCTTGTTGGGAGTAAATGCACCAAATGAGAAGGGCCGACGTGAGTCGGCCCTTTTACTTTGGACGCGTCGGCAGCGCTTCAGCCGCGAGGCGGAATCACTTTTCCAGTGCGAGATGCATCGAAAGTACTGTCACCGCCACTAATGGCATGGTGCGCTGGCTGTGGAATGCGCTGCCCGGGGCGCCTTGAGGTTGTGAGTGAATTCGGAAACGACTTCCTCATGCTTGTCCGGATTGATGTGGAGCGCCATGCCGGGCAAGGCATCCACCCGGGCCGGCAGATCCGGCCGGTCAGGTCAGCCCAGGGCTACCAGGACGCGCTTGTCCTCGATCCGCACCGAGTGCGCGCGGACCGAGTGTTCGGGGGCTTCGAGGCAGATGCCGGAGGCCAGGTCGAAATGGTTTTTGTAGAGCGGCGAGGCCACCACCACGTGCTGGCCGAGGTTGCCCACCAGACCGCGCGACAGGACGCTGGCGCCGGATTTGGCGTCCACGTTGTCGATGGCGTAGAAGTCGGCGTCGCCGACGCGGAACACGGCCACGTGGCGGTCGTCCACCAGCGCGCAGACGCCGGTGTTGGGCAGGATGTCGTCCACT
>SSSX01000730.1 GCA_015657735.1 Zoogloeaceae bacterium | reverse complement strand
GCCGGTCGAGGCCGGCATCTACCGCCTCAACAAGGTCAAGAACCCCCGCGACGTGCGCGTCGCCTGCTCCCAGCGCGACGAATCCGAACTGCCGCAGACCTTCGTCGACTACGACGAAACGCCCCGCGAGTATTTCCTCAACGCGGTGACCACCATCCTCGACGTGCACACCCGCGTCTCCGACCTCTACAGCAGCCCGCACGACCAGATCAAGGAACAGCTGCGCCTGACCGTCGAGACCATCAAGGAGCGTCAGGAATCCGAACTGATCAACAACCCCGACTACGGCCTGCTCGCCAACGTCACCGACGAACAGCGCATCTCCACGCTGACCGGCGCGCCGACGCCGGACGACCTCGACGACCTGCTCACCAAGGTGTGGAAGGAGCCCGGCTTCTTCCTGACCCACCCGCTGGCGATCGCCGCCTTCGGTCGCGAATGCACCCGCCGCGGCGTGCCGCCGCCGACGGTGAGCCTGTTCGGCGCGCAGTTCCTCACCTGGCGCGGCGTTCCGCTGGTGCCGTCGGACAAGGTGCCGGTCGAAGACGGCAAGACCAAGATCATCCTGCTGCGCACCGGCGAGAAGCGCCAGGGCGTGGTCGGCCTGTTCCAGCCCGGCGTCGCCGGCGAGCAGAGCCCGGGCCTGTCGGTGCGCTTCATGGGCATCAACCGCAACGCCATCGCGTCGTACCTGATTTCGCTGTACTGCTCGCTGGCCGTGCTGACCGACGACGCACTGGCTGTCCTCGATGACGTGGAGATCGGCAAGTACCATGACTATCCCGACACCTACAAGTGAGGGGCTCGCCGCCCTCGGCGGCGGCGCGCCGGCCGGCCTGCCGGACGAGAACGTGCTGGCCCGGCTGGCCGGTGAATTCTTCGCGGCGCTGCCGACCGCCTTTGGCGGCGCGCCGGCGCCGGGCATCCCCCGCGCGCCGGACTCCGAGATCCGCCCCGGCGATGCCGGCCCGCAGCTGAGCGCGGCGCTGCCGGTGGCCCCGGTGCGCGCCGAAAGCGTCCCGCTCGACCACGCCCACACCGCCGGCCGGGCCGGCAACCCGGCCTTCGGCGTGCCCGAAGCCTACGCCGCCGCGCTGCCGACCTTCAGCCCGCCGGCCTCGCCGCCGCCGCTGGCACCGTCGACGCCGTATTACTTCCTCGGCGAAGCCGGCGTGCCCCCGGCGGCTCCGCAGGCGCAGGCGAACCCGGTCGACAACCGCGTCGTGCCGCACAGCTTCGGCCTGCCCGGCGAAGCCGAGCTGCACGCGATCCTCGCCGAGATCGCGGGCGAGCGCCGCAGCGCCAACGCACCCGGCGGCGCCGCACCGGGCCACTTCTACTTCCTCGACCCGCGGAGCGCGCCGCCGCAAGCCCAGCTGCCGGCCACGCCGGCCGCGGCCCGTCCGCCGTTCGACGTGCAGGCCGTGCGCCGCGACTTCCCGATCCTGCAGGAACGCGTCAATGGCCGGCCGCTGATCTGGCTCGACAACGCCGCCACCACCCACAAGCCGCAGGCGGTGATCGACCGGCTGGCCTACTTCTACCAGCACGAGAACTCCAACATCCACCGCGCCGCCCACGAACTCGCCGCCCGCGCCACGGATGCCTACGAAGGGGCGCGCAACACGGTCGCCCGCTTCATCGGCGCGGCGTCGCCGGACGAGATCATCTTCGTGCGCGGTACCACCGAAGGCATCAACCTGATCTCCAAGACCTGGGGCTGGCAGAACGTCGGCGAAGGCGACGAGATCATCGTGTCCAACCTCGAGCACCACGCCAACATCGTGCCGTGGCAGCAGCTCGCCGCCGCCAAGGGCGCCAGGCTGAAGGTGATTCCGGTGGACGACAGCGGCCAGGTGCGCCTCGACGAATACCGCAAGCTGCTGTCGGAGCGCACGAAGATCGTCGCGGTGACCCAGGTTTCCAACGCGCTCGGCACCGTCGTGCCGGTGAAGGAGATCGTTGACCTGGCCCACCGCGCCGGCGCCGTGGCGCTGGTCGATGGCGCCCAGTCGGTGTCGCACATGCGGGTGAACGTGCAGGACATCGACGCCGATTTCTTCGTCTTCTCGGGCCACAAGATTTTCGGCCCGACCGGCATCGGCGTGGTGTACGGCAAGCGCGCGATCCTCGAGGACATGCCGCCGTGGCAGGGCGGCGGCAACATGATCGCCGACGTCACCTTCGAGAAGACGCTCTACCACGGCGCGCCGACCCGCTTCGAGGCCGGCACCGGCAACATCGCCGATGCGGTCGGCCTCGGCGCGGCGCTCGACTACGTGGAGCGGCTGGGCATGGAAAACATCGCCCGCTACGAGCACGACCTGCTGGTCTACGCCACCCGCGGCCTCGCCACGGTGCCCGGCCTCACGCCGATCGGCACCGCGCGCGACAAGGCCAGCGTGCTGTCCTTCGTCCTCGACGGCTACCGCACCGACGAAGTCGGCAAGGCGCTCAACGAGGAAGGCATCGCGGT
>SSSX01000729.1 GCA_015657735.1 Zoogloeaceae bacterium | reverse complement strand
TCAGCTCGCCTTGTTCAACCTGCTCGACAACCGACAGTTTAAAAGCCAGGCTGTAATCTCGCTGGGTCCGCTTGTGCTTTGATTCCATTGACGCTTCCTTGCTGCGGCAAAAAAGTGTCAACCTATTTCAGGACGGGTCACCCAAAAAGAAAAAAGCCCTTCAAAGAGGGCTTTTTCTTAAACAATGGCGGAAAGGGAGGGATTCGAACCCTCGATACGGCTAAACCGTATACCGGATTTCGAGTCCGGCGCATTCGACCACTCTGCCACCTTTCCGCTCGAAGCCGTGCATTATATACAACCTCACGAAAAAGACCAGTTTTTTATGCGGGCTTCGCGGCCCGTGCGGTGAATTCATCGTAGGCGCGCACCGCTTCCGCCGCGTACATCAGGCTCGGACCGCCACCCATGTAGGTGCAGATGCCGAGGGTTTCCATCAGTTGCTCGCGGCTCACGCCGAGGCGGATCAGCGCCTTGACGTGAAAGCCGATGCAGCCGTCACAACGGGCTGCAACGCCGATGGCCAGCGCGATGAGTTCTTTTTCGAGGGCGCTCAGCGCGCCCTCCTTCATCGCCTCCTTGGCCATCGCACCGAAGCCCTTCATCGTTTCGGGGATTTCGGCACGCAGGGCTTCCATACCCTTGGCGATGTCGCCGGTGATCTGTACGAAGGATTTGCCGCTCATGGATTCCGCTCCTTTTTATTAGAAAACTCTAATATACAGAAACGGCCGCACAATGAAAACCGGGCGGATCAAGCCGCCCGGAAAGATGCGCTCAGCTGGCGGGCTGCAGCACCGTGACACCGCCCATGTAAGGCTGCAGCACGGTGGGCACGCGCACCAAGCCGTCCGCCTGCTGATAGTTCTCCAGCACCGCGACGAGGGTACGACCGACCGCCAGGCCGGAGCCGTTGAGCGTGGCCAGACTTTCGTTCTTCCCCTGGGCGTTCTTGAAGCGGGCCTGCATGCGGCGGGCCTGGAAGCTCTCGAAGCAGGAGCAGGACGAAATCTCGCGATAGGTGTTCTGCGCCGGCAGCCACACTTCGAGATCGTAGGTCTTGGCCGACGAGAAACCCATGTCGCCGGAACACAGCACGATCTTGCGGTACGGCAGTTCGAGCTTCTGCAGGATCGCCTCGGCGTGGCCGGTGAGTTCCTCGAGCGCCTCCCAGGCTTTGTCGGGTTGCTCGATGCGGACCAGTTCGACCTTGTCGAACTGGTGCTGGCGGATCATGCCGCGGGTGTCCTTGCCATAGCTGCCCGCTTCCGAACGGAAGCACGGGGTATGGCAGACGAACTTCAGCGGCAGCGCGTCAAGCGGCAGGATTTCGTCGCGGACGATGTTGGTGACCGGCACCTCGGCGGTCGGGATCAGATAGAGCTTGCTGCCGTCGGCCTTGGGCACGGCGAACAGGTCTTCCTCGAACTTGGGCAGCTGGCCGGTGCCGAACATGCTGGCGGCGTTGACGAGGTAAGGCGCGTACAGCTCGGTGTAGCCATGCTCGTTGATGTGGGTGTCCAGCATGAACTGGGCCAGCGCCCGGTGCAGGCGCGCCAGGCCGCCTTTCATCAGCGTGAAGCGGGCGCCGGAAATCTTGACCGCCGTCTCGAAATCCAGCCCGCCGAGGCGGGCGCCGATGTCTACGTGGTCGCGCGCCTCGAAGTCGAAGACCGGCGGCGTGCCCCAGCGGCTCGTCTCGACGTTGTCCTCTTCCGACCGGCCGACCGGCACGCTGTCGTGGGGCAGATTGGGCAGGCCGGCGACGAAGGCGTTGAAGCGCTCCAGCAACTCGGCCAGCGCCGCCTCGTTGGCCTTCAGTTCGTCGCCGATGCCGGCCACTTCGGCCAGCACCGCCGAGGCATCCTCGCCCTTACCCTTGAGCTGGCCAACCTGCTTGGACAGCGCATTGCGGCGGGCCTGCAGATCCTGGGTGCGGGTCTGGCGCGTCTTGCGCTCGTCCTCGAGGGCCTGGAAGGCGGCCACATCGAGGCTCATGCCCCGCGTGGCGAGACGCTCGGCGACGAAATCCAGACGGGCACGGAGCAGTTGAACATCAAGCATGACTATCCCTATTCAAATCGGAAAAACCGGTCGATCGACGATGCCGCCCGGCGCGAAACCCACAGGGCCGGACTTAAAACGTGCCGCAACGCAGCACAAAACATCGAAACGCTTAGCAGAAATTATCAAAAGTGAAAAGTCAATAGCCCACAAGACTGAAACTTTTCTTGATTTTTTCAACTCAAAAACCACACTTAAAGAAAGGCGTCCGCAGACGGCGCCGTTTGTATCGTTGACTTACCAGGAGACTCCGATGTTATCGATTCGCGACTGCCTCGATTACTGCGACCTCACCGATGAAGACGTTGCCATCATCGCCGAGCACCACGACATCCCTGACGTGGCTGCCGCCCAGATCGCCTGCGGACTCGTGCAGACCCGGGAAGGGACGCTGATGCTGACCCAGTTCATGCACGAACTCGTAGACGAAGCCGAGGAGCGCGGCGACAACGCCAAAGCCAAGCGTTTCCGTGAAGCCTGCGCCCGCTTCATGGCGAGCCATCCGGTCCTGCCCCATTGACGTCTGCCGGCCCTGCGCGCGGCCCGGCCCGACGGTCGAGTTCGCGCAGGCGGTCCAGTTTTTCAGCGATTTTCGCCTCCAGCCCGCGCCCGACCGGTTGATACCAGTTGGGCCGCTCCATGCCTTCCGGCAGATAGCTCTCACCTGCGGCGTAGCCGTCGGGTTCGTCGTGGGCGTAGCGATAGGCCTTGCCGTAGCCCAACTCCTTCATCAAGCGGGTCGGCGCATTGCGCAGATGGATCGGCACCGGCCTTGACTGGTCGTTGGCGACAAACTTGCGCGCCGCATTATACGCTTTGTAAACCGCGTTCGATTTGGCTGCGCAGGCCAGGAAAACCGCCGCCTCGGCCAGCGCCAGTTCCCCTTCCGGCGAGCCCAGGCGCTCGTAGGTGGCGCAGGCGTTGAGGGAGATTTCGAGGGCCCGCGGATCGGCCAGCCCGATGTCCTCGATCGCCATGCGCACCAGCCGCCGGCCGAGGTACAGCGGCTCGGCGCCGCCGTCGAGCATGCGGCACAGCCAGTACAGCGTGGCATCCGGGTCGGAACCGCGCACCGACTTGTGGAGCGCCGAGATCTGATCGTAAAAAGCCTCGCCACCCTTGTCGAAGCGCCGCAGATTGCGCGACAGCGCCTCATCGACAAAGGCCGGCGTCACCGGATTGACCGCGGCCGTCTCGGCGGCGATCTGCACCTGCTCAAGCAGGTTGAGGAGCCGCCGGGCGTCGCCGTCGGCAAAACCCGTCAGGCGGTCGCGGGCGTCGTCCTCGAAAGCCAGTGCCGGGCAGGCGTGGTGGCGCGCGCGTTCGAACAGTTCGGCGAGTTCGTCGGCCGCGAGCGGCTGCAGCACATACACCGCCGCCCGCGACAGCAACGCGGAATTCACCTCGAAGGACGGGTTCTCGGTGGTCGCGCCGACCAGTGTCACCAGCCCCTGCTCGACGTAGGGCAGGAAGGCATCCTGCTGGGCCTTGTTGAAGCGATGGACTTCGTCGACGAACAGGATCGTGTGGCGCCCGCGGGCACGGGCCGCCTCGGCGCGCGCGATGGCCTCGCGGATGTCCTTGACACCCGAGAACACCGCCGACAGCGCGGTGAAATCGGCGTCGAAAGCCTTGGCCATCAGCCGCGCGAGGGTCGTCTTGCCGACCCCCGGCGGCCCCCACAGGATCATCGAATGAGGCTTGCCGGACTGAAAAGCCAGCGCCAGCGGCTTGCCC
>SSSX01000728.1 GCA_015657735.1 Zoogloeaceae bacterium | reverse complement strand
TTGCCCATGTCGAGCTTGTGGGCGAATTCGTGGATGACCACGTTGATGCCGTCGTGTGCGGCGCCGTCGTCGAACCACGACAGCAGCACCGGGCCGCCTTCCCAGGCTTCGCCGAGCACCGGGTCGTCGTATTCGTGGACCACCCCGTCGTCGTCGGCGACGCTGCGCGGAATCACGAAGTCGCCGGGGTAGACGACGATGCCGACCCAGTCGGCGTAGGCGTCGAGGCCGATGTGCAGCACCGGCAGGCAGGCCTGCAGCGCGATCGACAGGAGCATCGCGTCGGTGACGACCAGGCCTTCGGCGCCGTGCACCTGTTTGTCGGCGAGGAATTCGAGGGCCATGCGGCGCAGGCGCGGGCGGTCGGCGGGCGGCAGGCGGGCGAGGAAGGGCAGCTCGCGTTCGACCGCGTCCCACTGCTCGGCGGAAACCTGCATGCGGTCGGCGGCGCGGCGGCGGCGCCAGCGGCGAAGGGCGGAGAACATGGGGCGCGGTGGCGTGTCGAAGGGGGCGAGGGTCCGGGCGGCGGGCGTGCAGCGCTTCACCGCCCGGACGACGAAGATCAAACGCTGCAGCTGCAGCCTATAGGATAATGTCGGCATGGTCGCCGTTACGCATTCGATTTCCCAATCCGCCTCCGATTCCTCCGCGCTCGAACTGCTGTGCGAGGGTCTGACTCCCGAAGACGCCCGCCGGGTCGGCGACGCCCACGAGTGGGTTCAGCTGCTGTACGACGGGCACAAGCTCGGCACCCACGAGCCGGTGTGGCCCCATGCGCTCGGCACCGCGCTGATCGTCGCGTCGCTGCGCCTCGACGCCGATTCGCGGATCGCCGCGCTGTGCTTTGCGGTGGGCGATGCGCTGGGCGATCCGGCCGAGGAGATCACCGCCCGCTTTGGCGAGGGGGTCGAGCGGCTGGTCGATGGTCTGCGCCGCCTCAACGGCCTGCGCGTCATCACGCGCATGACGAGCACCGCCAGTGCGCCCGAGATCCGCGCCCAGAGCGAGGTGCTGCGCAAGATGCTGCTGGCGATGGTGGAGGACATCCGGGTGGTGTTGCTGCGCGTCGCGTCGCGCACCCAGACCCTGCGCTATTTCACCGACCACCCCGGCAAGACCCGCGAATCGATCGCCCGCGAGAGCCTCGACATCTACGCGCCGCTGGCCAACCGGCTCGGCATCTGGCAGCTCAAGTGGGAGCTGGAGGATCTGTCGTTCCGCTTTCTCGAGCCGGAAACCTACAAGCGCATCGCCAAGATGCTCGACGAACGGCGGGTCGAACGCGAGCAGTTCATCGTCGACGCGGTGGCGCGCCTGAAGGCCGAAGTGGCGGCGATCGGCGTCCGCGCCGAAGTCTATGGCCGGCCCAAGCACATCTACAGCATCTACAACAAGATGCGTGCCAAGCGGCTCGACTTCTCGCAGATTTTCGACGTGCGGGCGCTGCGCGTGCTGGTCGATGAAGTGAAGGACTGCTACGCGGTGCTGGGCATCGTGCACCAGATCTGGACACCGATCCCGAAGGAGTTCGACGACTACATCTCGATGCCCAAGGGCAACAACTACCAGTCGCTGCACACCGCGGTGTTTGCCGCCGACGGCCGCGCGCTCGAAGTGCAGATCCGCACCCACGGCATGCACAACCACGCCGAACTGGGGGTCGCCGCCCACTGGCGCTACAAGGAAGGCAGCGGCGGGGCGGCCAGCAGCGACTACGACGAGAAGATCGCGCTGCTGCGCAGCCTGCTGTCGTGGCGCGACGAGGTGACCGATGCCGCCGACTGGCGCGAGCAGTTCAGGCGCGCCTCGCTCGACGACACGATCTACGTGCTGACGCCGCAGGGGCGCGTCATCGACATGCCGCGGGGCGCCACCGCCGTCGACTTCGCCTACCGGGTGCACACCGATCTCGGCCACCGCTGCCGTGGCGCCAAGGTCAATGGCCAGTTGGTGACGCTCAACACCCCGCTGGAGAACGGCCAGACCGTGGAGATCATGTCCACGAAAGAAGGCGGGCCGTCGCGCGACTGGCTCAACCCGCACCAGGGTTACGTCGCCACGCCGCGGGCCCGGCAGAAGATCAAGCAGTATTTCAGCGCCCTCGAAGAAGAGGAAATGCTGGTCCGCGGGCGCAGTGCGCTGGTCAAGGAAATCCAGCGCGAAGGCCACGGCCAGGCCAGCATCGACGAACTGGCCGGGCGCCTCGGTTTCAAGAACGCCGAAGCCCTGTTCATCGCCACCGGTCGCGGCGAGGTCGGGCCGCGGGCGATCCACATCGCGCTGCGCGGCACCGAGTCGGTCGAGGCCGGCCCCGAACAGCAGGAAGTGCTGATCGGCCAGAGCCACGCC
>SSSX01000727.1 GCA_015657735.1 Zoogloeaceae bacterium | reverse complement strand
GGCACTGGCACGCACCGGTCAATCTTCCGCCCTCAAGGGAAACGATCTCGTCCAGGGCTTCTTGCTGCTCGCTACGTCCTGTGACGGTACGCTGGCCACCACGGCAACACCGACCACGGTGCGGGTGGTCTGCAACAACACGCTGACCATCGCGTTGAATGGCGCAGTTTCCGCCATCAAGGTGCCCCACAACACCCGCTTCGATGCGCAGGCCGTCAAGCAGCAGCTCGGCATTGCGGTGTCTCAGTGGGACGGATTCATGTACCGCATGCGGACGCTGGCTGAACGCAAAGTGAAGAGCCATGAAGCAATGGCGTATTTCCTCAGGGTTCTGTGTGAAGTTGACCCCAATAGTTCTGACCTGTCGAATCTGTCCAATGAGCGCGCGCTATTGAAGGTGCAATCGCTCTACGACGGCCAGGGTCGTGGTGCCGAGTTGGAAGCAGCCAAAGGCACGGCATGGGGATTACTCAATGCTGTCACCGAGTATGTCGATCACGAACGACGTGCTCGCAGTCCTGAGTACCGCCTTGACTCCGCCTGGTTTGGCCAAGGTGCCGTCATCAAGCAGCGTGCACTCGATACGGCACTGAAGCTGGTCGCGTAGTTTCTTCTAGCTTCCTCAGCCTTCCTCAACCTTCTCCCCTCGATTGCCCGGTTCGGTGTTTGCCGACCGGGCTTTTTGTCGTCTGGCGATCGTGAGCGGATTCCTGTTCTGGCATTTCTACCCTCATTCTGGAGATCATCATGGCACTTCCCTCTGTACCTTTATCCCCTACCCAATCGACACGACCGGCATTGCGGCTGGTCAGCACCAAGGCATTGCCTCGGGAAGATTGGCTCAGTGTCCGCCGGCAAGGTATCGGCAGTTCCGATGCGGCTGCTGCCGTTGGTTTGAATCCCTATAAATCACAGTTGGAACTCTGGCTGGAAAAAACTGGCCGCGATGGCCTATTGCCCAAGACTGATCCGCTTGATGAGGAAAGCCCGGCATATTGGGGCAACATTCTCGAACCCATCGTGGCAGCGCACTACACCCGGCGTTCCGGTAATCGGGTACGTCGTATCAATGCGGTGCTCCAGCATCCCGATCCGAAGCTGCACTGGATGCTGGCGAATATCGACCGGGAGGTCATTGGTGCACCGGACGTTCAGATCCTCGAATGCAAAACCGCCGGCATCAACGGCAGTCGGCTGTGGAAGGACGGCGTGCCTGAATATGTTCAGTTGCAGGTTCAACATCAGCTCGTCGTAACCGGTAAAGCTGCGGCGGACGTTGCTGTTCTACTCGGCGGTCAGCACTTGGAGGTTCATCGCATTCACCGGGATGAAGCGCTGATTGCGCGGCTGATTCAGTTGGAAGCTGCGTTCTGGCGTTATGTCGAGACGGATACACCACCACCGGCCGATGGTTCGGAATCGGCAGAGCTTGCATTGCGTTGTCTATACCCACAAGACAAGGGAATCGCAGTTGATTTCAGCACTGACCGTAACCTGTCAGCGACCTTTGCCGACTGGCTCAGTGTCCGTCAGACCTTGGCTGAAACCGAGAAGCTGGAAGCGAAGTTGAAGCAATCCCTGCAACAGGCCATGGGCGAGGCGTCACGCGCCATCTTTGAAACGGGCGAAGTGACCTGGAAGAAAGCCAAAGACAGCGTGGTGCTCGATACCGCGCGGCTACTGGCCGATCAACCGGATTTGCTCAAGACCTACGGAATGCAGCGCCAGGGATCGCGACGTTTTGTGCTCGCTTGATTCATCCCCGAAAAACCAACGTAGCAGTACCCAACCCACCAACTCCTTATCGGCAACCGGATAGTCATCCGATGCCGGTGGGGAGTTTTTTTATTTGAGAGGAAACATCATGTTGAAAGGTTTGGTCATCACACCTCCCGTTCTTGGACGAATTTCGATCGGTAAGGTCGTCGAGAAAGCTGGCAAACGTCTCCCGGAAAAGGACGACCAGTT
>SSSX01000726.1 GCA_015657735.1 Zoogloeaceae bacterium | reverse complement strand
GAATCAGTTCAGGCAACGATCCCTCAACGCGACTCCTTGATCATCCGGCCGCGCATCGACTGCACCGGGCGCGCATTCATCGGATAGAGCCGCGAGAAGATGCCGATCTGCTCGGCCGAGAGCTGAGCCGGCTGCTTCATCACCATCCACAGCACACCCTCGCTGCACGGCGGCGTCGTCAGCGAACCCATATAGGTGTAGTAGCTGCGCTCGCCCGGCAGCAGCTGGTTGAGATCGATGGCAACGCCCTCCGGCGTGTAATCGACGTTCTTTTCCAGCGGCAGGTTGTTCCACAGGGTCTGCACCAGCGGATGGGCCTGGCCGCGCTCGAGCAGCACCGCCACCACCGCCAGCCGGCCATCCAGATCCTTGTGCACCAGATGCACCACCATCTCGAAGCCCTTGCCGTTGATGCGCTCCTCGGACGGACGGTGGAAGTGGAACTGCACCAGATCGTAGTAGCGCCCCATCACCTGCAGGCTACTGCCGGCGCCGACATTCACCTGGATCGTGTGGCCGTTGTCGACGATCCGGAACTGCGACAGCTTGTAATCGAAACGGATCGGCTCCAGCTCCACCTTGATGCCGTCGCGGATGTCGATCGGCGACTGCCGTTCGCCGCTGCCGCACAGCTGCCACTCCGGCTTCAGCACGCCCCAGTTGGCCGGACCGCCCTCGCCGTCGTAGCTCCAGTGGATTTCGTGGTGCGCCAGCGGCGTGCCGGGCGCGGCCGGGCCGTGGCCCGCGTTGACGTCGACCGCCACCGCCGGCATGCGCACGACGCGCGGCCGCGGCCTGGGCGGCGGCAGGTAGGCCGGCACCCGCTGCACCTCGGGCGGCGCCGCAACCCGCTCGGCCGGCTTGTCCACCGGCCGCTCGGCGGCCTTTTCCGCCGCTTCGGCCTTCGGCGGCGGAGCCGGCTTGTCGATGAAATTCTTCTTGATCGGAATTGTCGGCTCGGCCCCGTGCTCGGCTTTGGCCTCGGCCACCTGGGTCACCGTCGCCTTGTCGGCGCCCTTCGCCGGACGGTAGTCGGCGGCGCGCAGCTCGGGCTTGGCGGTCGCCACCTGGGCGGCCTTCGCGGCGTTCTTCGCCAGTTGCGAGATATCGGCCACGCCGCCGCCGGCCGGCTTGCAGACATCGCGCCACAGCTTTTCGTCCACGCTGCCGGCGCTCACCGGCATATCCTTCTCGACCCTGACCTTCTCGTCCTTCACCACTCCCGAATCGGCGTCGAGATAAACGCGCTTGATCGTCGCGAAAGTCTGGTTCTTGCAGTCGTAGCGGTTCAGCGCCTTGACCGTGGTATAGCCGGCCGTCGCCGCCTCGGCTTCGGACAGCACGATCCGCCCCCACGCGACCTTGGTGCCGGGATCGGACTGCAGGATGCTGGCCCGGTCGAGCTCGATCGTGCGCTTCTTGTCGGACGCCACGGTCTGCCAGTCGGCGGCCAGCACGGAAGCCGTGCCGGCGAGGAGCAACAGGGCGACGATGGGACGCATGCGGTGGCGCATGTTTTCTTCTCCGGGGAAAGGTGCGGGCCGCCAGGCGGCCGGATGCCTTTATTTCGGCCCGGAACGGGCAAAGCTTTAGCCCCGGCTGCGGTCGACCACATGCGAAAAACCCCGGCGAATCTTGCGTTTACCGGCTTCTTCCAGTACTTTCGCGAAAAACGTTAGGGGTGCCGACGCATGCTGCGCGGCTGAGACTTACCCTCCGAACCTGATCCGGGTCGTGCCGGCGTAGGGAAACGTGGCTCCTGCCGCGCATTCCTTCTCCCGCGGCCCTCCCCAAGGAGCCACCATGAACGCCCACGAAAAATTCCTCGCTGCGTCCGCCCACGTGGACGAAGCGGCGGTAGCGCCGCTGCCCAATTCCCGCAAGATCCACGTCGCAGGCAGCCGCCCGGACATCCGCGTGCCGATGCGCGAGATTTCGCAGGCCGACACCCCGACCGGCTTCGGCGGGGAAAAGAACCCGCCGATCTACGTCTACGACTGCTCCGGCCCCTACACCGACCCGGCCGCCCGCATCGACATCCGCTCCGGGCTGCCGGCGCTGCGCCAGCGCTGGATCGAGTATCGCTGCGACTCCGAAGTGCTCGACGATCTCTCAAGCGAATAAGGCCGCGTCCTCGACGCTGACCCGGCGCTCGTCGAT
>SSSX01000725.1 GCA_015657735.1 Zoogloeaceae bacterium | reverse complement strand
TAAATGCCCTTGGGGTGAAGGCCAGGGCAGTTGCCGCGGTCAACGGGAAAAAACGGCAAAAATAGAAAAAGGTGGCTGCGAAGCCGCCTTTTTGCTGGAGAGATTCGATGGCGATTTGCTGTTATTTCGGCTTTCGACCCAATCCCGCCGTTCGCGGTAACCAGCCCGACTAGCTGCTTCGCGCCGAAAACGGATGGCCTTGGGCGCCTATCAACCCTCCATCGTGGCCAACATCGACGGACAACACTGCTCGCTTCTTAATCCGTCGATAACGCCCTTACGGTCGGCAGCCAACCGGTTCTGACTCACCTTCCATTTTCCTTCGATGGCAAGAATGGGAATCTCAATGCCGACAATTGCCTTGAGTTGCGCCTCGATAAAGTCGTCCGGAGCATCAGAGACCTTCCAGGGATGTTCGCGTTGGCTCTCATGGTTGTTGGTCAACTCGTCGATTTGTGCCCGAACCCAGGTCGCGTCATCAAACACCTTGGGGATACCCCGTGCCTGGACCATGGTGAAGTTCCAGGTCGGCACCACTTTTCCGTGTTCAGCCTTGGAGGGATACCACGACGGCGTCACATAGCATTCAGGACCTTGGAAAACCACCAACGCCTCCGTTCCCTCGCGAAGCGCATCCAGTTGTTTGTTTCCCCGTGCAAGATGCGCCCGCAGTATCCCGTGTTCGCCACCGACATGAAGCGTAAAGGGAATCAGGTTGGCCATCAGGCCATTGCTCCCTGCGGTAATCAGTGTCGCCAAAGAATGCGTGGTCATCAGCTTATGGAGCACATCGAGACGCTCTTCTCTAAACATGGCTGGGCAGTGCATTTCACTTCCTTTCAATTGGTCAATTCATGGATGCATTTTTCTGCCAAACCGGACTATTATTAAGAGCCAGATTAAAACAAATTTAATGGTCCAGTTTCCTGTCTCAGGGGAGAGCGCTCATGCCGCGTCGTCCGCTTTTAATAGACATTCCTGCTCTTGGCGCAATTGACCGCACCCAGGGTGGAATAGGGCGGCAACTGGCAGAAGTGCTCCGCAGCGCTATCGCCAGAGGGGAATTGACGGCTGGGGAACGACTTCCATCCACGAGGGTGCTGGCCCAATCCTTGGGCGTATCACGGGGAACAGTGACAGAGGCCTATGAGCAGTTGATTGCCGAGGGATGCCTAGATGCGCATCCTGGCGCCAGCACCAGGGTGGTAGCCACGCTTCATGAGCCGAGTTTGGCTGCACGACGCAGTTCGACGGGTGAGGCCGACGGCATGCCAGCACTGCCCGAGTCCGCCGCATACTATGCCGCTATCGCCGAGCAATTTGCGCCGCTCCCCTCGGTGCCGTTCTCCGTTGCCGTTCCAGAAGGGGCTGTCGCGATGGATGACCACTGGCGTAGGCTCAGCAACCGGGTTCGTGGCTCGCAAGTCGCTGCCCCATCGGGTTACGGTGCCCCCGGCGGCTTGCTGTGCTTGCGGGAAGCGATTGCCGAGTATCTCCGAAAGGCACGCGCGGTCTGCTGTGGCCCAGAGAACGTCATCATCACCGAAGGTACGCAGCAGGGACTTTATCTGGCTGCCCGCGTCTTGCTGTCACCCGGCGATGCCGCCTGGGCCGAGGACCCCGCCTACCCCGGCCTGACTTCGGTGCTTGAGGAGCGCGGCGTAAAAGTCCAACGCATCGCGGTAGATGGCCAGGGTTTCGATTTGGTCAGAGCGAAAGAAATGTGCTCCACGGCCAAGGCTGCCTTCGTTACCCCCTCACACCAATACCCGATGGGTATGCCAATGAGCATGCCCAGACGCCTGGCGCTCATCGACTGGGCCAGGAAGTCTGGCGGATGGATAGTCGAAGACGACTACGACAGTGAATTGCGCTATGCCGGGCAGCCGTTTCCTGCTATGCAAAGTTTGGATAGCCGCCGGGTCATCTACCTCGGCACCTTCAGCAAGGTTCTGGCGCCTTCGCTTCGGCTGGGTTACGTCGTGGTGCCCGATTGCCTGGCGAAGGCCTTTGCCGGGGCGCGAGCGCTGATGGGCCGCGGTTCGCCACTGACCGAACAGCATGTCGTCGCGGCCTACATGAGAGAGGGGTATTTCGAAACCCACATCCGGCGGATTCGCGCAATCTACGCCGAGAGACGCCAGGCTTTGATTGATGCGCTGCAAGTTCAACTGCCCGGACTGCGCATCCAGCCGGCCGACCAAGGAATGCACATCGTAGTATGGCTTCCCGATGCGCTGACTGATGTAGCCGTTGCAAAGGCTGCCAGCAAGGCAGGACTTGCGCTACGCGCCTTGTCGCCGATGTGCTCCAGCAATTTGACCCTATCCGGTTTGATGCTTGGCTTCGGTGGCTTCACGAATAAGCAGTTGAGGGACGCAGTGGGAAGACTGCGCCAAGTCCTTGAAGAGGGGTTCCAAATAACATCTACTGGCTGCTCGCAAGTTGCCAAATGACTGCTCAGCGATTCGTTAGCTGACCTTGCACTCCTAATTGACCAAAGTCTGTTACTGGCCGACTGCCGCCCGCTGGACGTACCCAAAGCCATCCGAAGCTCTCTCAAGCATCTGCCGCCCAATATCACCGCGACGGCAGATGCCGGTTTCAGCCTCCAAGCCTCAAGGCAGCACGAAACTGCTCTTTTCCACCACC
>SSSX01000104.1 GCA_015657735.1 Zoogloeaceae bacterium | reverse complement strand
GGTCGGGGCGATCTGCTGGAAGGCCGTGCTCTGCGTGTTGAGAAAATCGAAGAAATTGGCGGCCATCGACTGACCGAACTTGAACATGCCCTGCAGCGCTTCGGCAGACTGCTCCGGGGTGACAGACATCCTGCTCTCCTTGTTGTTGTTTGTGGATCGGGCGACACGCCGGGCTGCCGCGGCCTGCGGGCTCCGCCGGCGCACACCGCGGCTCCACCCACAATCGACCGCACTACACCCCGGCCGCGTTGCGCCGAGTAGAATTGGCGTATGTATATTATTGCTATTGCCTGGCTTTACGTCGCGCTGCTGGCCGCAGCAGCGGAGACCACCGTCGTTGGCGGTGTGCTGACCTTGTTGTTCTATGGCGTTGCGCCGCTCTCCCTGTTTCTCTGGCTGTTCGGTACTCCGGCCCGCCGCCGCCGTTCAGCCCAGCGCCCGCTCGGCGAGGGGGTGGGCGAAGACGATCGAGGCGATTCCGGCAGCGATCAATAATACCTGCTGTGCGGTGGCGCGCAATTCCGTTCGCTTGTGCAGGCCCGGAATGAGGTCGGCGACCGCGACGTAGATCATACTCGCCGCCGCCAGTCCAAGAAACACCGGCACCAGCGACTCCATCTGCGACAGCGCGAAATACGCCAGAATGCCACCGACAAGTGTCGCCAGGCTGGACAGCAGATTGAAGACCAGCGCCCGCGTCCGGCTGTAGCCGGAATGGAGCAGGATCAGGAAATCCCCGGCCTCCTGCGGAATCTCGTGAGCGATGATCGCCAGCGCGGTGACGATCCCCAGCGGGGTGCTCTCGACGAAGGCGGCGGCGATCAGCACGCCGTCGACAAAGTTGTGGAACGTGTCGCCGACGAGGATCAGCAGGCCGCTGCGGCCGTGGTCGTGACCATGACCGCCATGCCCGTGACCGTGATCCTGGTGCTCATGCCCGGCGCATCCCTCGTCGTGGCAGTGCCGCCACAGCACCAGTTTTTCGAGCACGAAGAAGATCATGATGCCGGCCAGCACGTTCATCGCCGCCTTGGCCGGGGTCTCGGCCGCTTCGATGGCGTGCGGCAGCACCTCGAGGAAGGCCGCGCCGAGCAACGCGCCGATCGCGTAGCTGATCAGCACCGGCACCCACTGCGGCCGCGCCGCGAACGCAAATACCGCCGCCACCGCCACGCTCAGCAGCCCGCCGGCAAAACTCATCACAACAATCCAGGCGAGGGGCGTCATGGTCATAGCTCGGAAAAAGAGCCGGGCAGTATACCGCCAGTCGCGCGTGCGGCCGTCACGAGGCTCAGACGAGCCAGATCAGCGAGGCCATGCGACCGGTCGCGCCGTCGCGGCGGAATGAGAAGAATCGTGCCGGCTCCGCAACGGTGCACCCCTCGCCACCATGGATCGCCGTGACGCCGAGCGCGGCCAGCCGGCGGCGCGCCAGCAGGTAGATGTCGGCCAGCCATTTGCCGGGCGCGCCGGCCGGCCGGAAGGCGGCGTCGGCACCGGGATCGGCGGCGACGAAAGCGGCCCGCACCTCGTCGCCGACCTCGAAAGCCTGCGGACCGATAGCCGGCCCGAGCCAGGCCATGATTTCGGACGGCGCCACCTGCATCGCCGCCACGCACGCCTCGATCACCCCGCCATGCAAACCGCGCCAGCCGGCGTGGGCCGCGCCGACGACTGTTCCGGCACGGTCGCACAGCAGCACCGGCAGGCAATCGGCGGTCATCACGACGCACACCGCGCCGGGCGTGCGGCTGACCGCGGCGTCGGCAGCGGGCACGCCGGCCGCCGTCGCCGCGTCGACGACCGCGGTGCCGTGCACCTGATTCAGCCAGCACGGCTCGGCCGGCAGCAGGCTGCGCACCCTGGCGCGGTTCGCGGCGACACAGGCCGGATCGTCGCCGACATGGGTGCCGAGGTTGAGGCTGGCGTACGGCGCCGCGCTGACGCCGCCGGCGCGGGTCGTCGACAGCGCCCTCACCCGGGCCGGCGCCGGCCAGTCGGGGACGATCCAGGCATCGCTCATGGCCGGACACTCCCGCGCAAGGTTTCAAGCAGCCCTTCGAAATCGGCCGGCAGCGGCGTCTGCCAGCGGCAGGTCGCGCCACTGACGGGATGGATCAGCCCCAGCTGCCAGGCATGCAGCGCCTGCCGCGCAAAGGCGTCGAGGCGCGGATCGGCGCTGCGGGCCTTGCCGTAGGTGGCATCGCCGACCAGCGGATGGCCGATGTGGGCCATGTGAACGCGGATCTGGTGGGTGCGTCCGGTGGCGAGCTCGCACTCGACGAGGGTCGCCCGGCCAAAGCGTTCGACGATCCGGTAACGGGTCAGCGCCTCGCGTCCGCCCGGCACCACCGCCATCTTGGTGCGCTGCACGGGATGCCGGCCGATCGGCGCATTCACCTCGCCGGACGGCGGCGGCTCGCCATGCACAAGCGCCAGATAATGCCGCTTGACCGTGCGCGCCTGCAGCTGACGGACCAGATCGGTCTGCGCCTCGAGCGTCTTGGCAACCACCAGCAGGCCGCTGGTGTCCTTGTCGAGCCGATGGACGATGCCAGCCCGCGGCAGCTCGCGAAAGCCGGCGCCGTGGTGGAGCAGTGCGTTGAGCAGCGTGCCCGACCAGTTGCCGCTGCCCGGGTGGACCACCAGCCCGACCGGCTTGTCGATGACGATCAAGGTGCCGTCCTCGAAGATCACCGACAGCGGGATGTCCTCGGCCTGCTCGGCGAGCATCGCCTCGGACGGCTCGGGACTGACGACGATCGACTCCCCTCCCCAGACCTTGGTCTTGGGGTCGGGCGAGGCGCCGTCGATGACGATCCGTCCGGATTTCAACCAGGATTGCAGCCTGCTGCGCGAGTGCTCGGGAAACAGGCGGGCTAGCGCCTGATCGACGCGCAGGCCGGCAAAGTCGTCGGGAATCGAATCGCGCTGCGGCGCAACAACAGGCGAAAGGAGACCGGCAGGGGAAGCGGAAGGTTCGGCTGGGCTATAATCGAGCCAGTCTTCTTCCAAAGAGTTTTCGATGGCGCATTTCACCCTGCGTAGTTTAACGCTTGTCGGCGTGCTGCTGCTCGCCGGCTGCGGCCTTCCCGACCAGGTCGACGAAACCGTCGGCTGGAGCGCCCAGAAGCTGTACACCGAGGCCAAGGAGTCGATGGGCGATGGCGCCTGGGATCGGGCCATCAAGATGTTCGAGAAACTCGAGGCGCGCTACCCCTACGGTCGCTACGCCCAGCAGGCACAGCTCGAAGTCGCCTACGCCTACTACAAGTCGGGCGAACAGGCATCGGCCGTCGCCGCCTGCGACCGCTTCATCAAGCTGCACCCGAACCACGCCAACGTCGACTACGCCTTCTACCTCAAAGGCCTGGCCTACTTCAACGAAGACCTCGGCCTGCTCGGCACGCTGGCCAACCAGGATCTGTCCGAACGCGACCCGAAGGCCACGCGCGAATCCTTCCTCACCTTCAAGGAACTCGCCCAGCGCTTCCCCGACAGCAAGTACACCCCCGACGCCCAGCTGCGCATGCGCTATCTGGTCAATGCGCTGGCCAACCACGAGGTGCACGTCGCCCGCTTTTACTACAAGCGCGGCGCCTATCTGGCGGCGGCCAACCGGGCCCAGGCGGCGATCAAGGATTTCCCGCAGTCGCCGGCGGTCGAGGAAGCCCTGTTCCTGCTGGTGCAGAGCTACGACGCCATGAATCTGCCCGACCTGCGCAAGGACGCCGAGCGGGTCATGCGCCAGAACTTCCCCAACAGCCGCTACTTCGCCGGCAACCAGTCGGGCGGCGACGGCGCGCCCTGGTGGAAGCTCTGGTAAGCGGCGGGGGCGATAGCAATGGATGAAGCCGTCCGGCTGGCACTGGCCCGGTGGCCCAACGTGCCGTCGTGCACCGGCTGGCTGAGGCTGTCGCGGCGGGGTGAATGGTGCGTGCCCGAGGGGCCCGTCCGGCACGCCGGCCTGGCCGCCTTCATCGGCCGCAACTACATGGCCACCGACGATGGCCGCCGGTTCTTCCAGAACGGCCCGCAGCAGGTTTTCGTCGATCTCGACTACACGCCGACGATCGTGCGCCTCGCCGCGCCCGACCGCCTCGAAACCCACATCGGGCAGCCGGTGGAATCCGTCGCCGCAGTCTGGCTCGACGAGGAAGGCAGCCTGCTGCTCGACTCCGAGCACGGCATCGCGCTGCTCGACGACCGCGATCTGGCCGCGCTGTGCGCCCGGCTCGACGGCGACCCGGAGCAGCCCGACGGGGCGCTCGCGCTGGAATGGGCCGGCCGGCGGTTTCCGGTCGGACGCATCCGGCAGGCCGACGTCGCGGCCCGCTTCGGATTCGTCGCCAGGCCGGCCTGATCAGCCGCGGCCGTAGGTGTCCTCGAAGCGGACGATATCGTCCTCGCCGAGGTAGCTGCCCGACTGCACCTCGATGATTTCGAGGGGCAGCTTGCCCGGATTGGCCAGCCGGTGCACGTGGCCCTGCGGAATGTAGGTCGATTCGTTCTCGCCGAGCAGGAAGACCTTCTCGCCGTTGGTGACTTCGGCCGTACCCTTGACGACGATCCAGTGCTCGGCCCGGTGGTAATGCATCTGCAGGCTGAGGCGGGCGCCCGGATTGACGACGATGCGCTTGACCTGGAAGCGCGCGCCGCTGTCGATCGAGTCGTACCAGCCCCACGGGCGATGAATCTTGCGGTGGGCCGAGGCTTGGCTGCGCTTGCCGGCCTTCAGCGCGGCGACGATCTGCTTGACGTTCTGGGTCTTGTCCTTGCTCGTCACGAGCACCGCGTCGGGCGTCTCGACGATCACCGCGTCGTCGAGCCCGACACACGCCACCATGCGATCCTGGGCATAGACGAGGGTGTTGCGGCTGTCTTCGAAGAGCACGTCGCCGCGCGCCACGTTGCCGTTGCCGTCCTTGTCGGCGATCTGCCACAGCGCATCCCAGGCGCCCACGTCCGACCAGCCGGCCGACATCGGCACGACGCAACCCGGAATCCCGAGCCCGACGGCGCCGGCGAGCTTTTCCATCACCGCGTAGTCGATGGAATCCGACGGACAGGCACCGAACGCCGCCTTATCGACCCGCACGAAATCGGAATCCCGCGAACCGGCCTGCCAGGCCGCCGCACAGGCGCGCGCCATCGCCGGCTGGAGGTGCTCCATGGCCTTCAGCCAGATGCTCGCGCGAACCATGAACAGGCCGCTGTTCCACAGATATTCGCCGCTGTCGAGGTAGCGCTGGGCGGTGGCTGCGTCGGGTTTTTCGACGAAGGCGGCAATCGCCTTGCTGCCGTCCGCCCGTTCGGCGCCGAAGCGGATGTAGCCGTAGCCGGTCTCGGCGTGGTCCGGCACGATGCCGAAGGTGACGATGGCGCCGGCCTCGGCGGCCGGAATGCCGGCATCGATCGCCGCCTGGAAGCCGGCCAGATCGCGGATCACGTGGTCGGCCGGCATCACCAGCAGGACCGGATCGGCCTGCTGCGCGGCCAGCGCGGCGAGGGTCAGGGCCGGCGCGGTGTTGCGCCCCGCCGGTTCGAGCACGATGTTGCTGGTGCCGCGGCCGGTCGCCCGCAACTGCTCGGCGGTGACGAAGCGGTATTCCTCGTTGCAGACGACGATCGGCGCGGCGGCCACCGGAAGACGTCCGGCAAAACCGGCGAGCCGTCCGGCGGTGGCCTGCAGCATGGTTTCGTCGCCGACCAGGGCCAGCAGTTGCTTCGGATACTGTTCGCGGGAAAGCGGCCACAGGCGCGTGCCGGAGCCGCCGGAAAGGATGACGGGTTGAAGTTCCATGACGGGTCGCAGAATGAAATCGTGGAAAAAATCGCGCAATCGCACTTCGGCGACGCCGGCCGGAACCCGCGTCGCGCGAAAGTGCAATTCATACCATGAACTGCGCCACCGAACCCGGTGTCATTTCACGGTCGACTGCTCGCCGGCGGCATCGTCGGGCGCCGCCAGCCATCCGCCGACCACCCGCTCGACCTCATCGACACCGGTCTTCTTGAGGCTCGAGAAGAGCTGCACGGTGACCTGTTCGCCGAACGGCGCCAGCTCCTTGCGCACCGTCGCCAGCGTCGCCGCCGCCTCGCTGCGGGTGAGTTTGTCGCTCTTGGTCAGCAGCACGTGGATCGGCCGGCCGCTGGGCGCGAACCAGCCGATCATGACCCGGTCCCGCTCCTTGAGCGGATGGCGCGAATCCATGATCAACACCAGCCCGACCAGATTGGGCCGCTTCGTCAGGTAATCCTCGAGCAGGTGCTGCCACTGGCGGCGGACCGCCTCCGGCACCTCGGCGTAGCCGTAGCCGGGCAGGTCCACCAGCACCGCGCCGTTCTGCAGACGGAAAAAATTGATCAGCTGGGTGCGCCCCGGCGTCTTCGACACGAAGGCGAGCCGGACGTGGTTGGCGAGGGTGTTGATCGCGCTCGACTTGCCGGCGTTCGAGCGGCCGGCAAAAGCCACCTCCGGCCCGTCGGGCGGCGGCAGGCCGCGGGGCTTGGCGATCGAGATTTCGAAACGGGCGTTCTGGAACAGGGACATGGGGCGGGGAAGGCGAGGCAGCGGCGCGCCAGATGCGCGCGGGCGCCTCGCGCAAATGTCGGGAATTGCTATAGAATAGCAGGTTTGAGACATCCACATTCTTGGCTTCCGAGGACATCATGATCAAGCGTTCCCTGCTGCTTTCGCTGCTTCTGGCCACCGCTGCGGTTCAGGCCCAAGACAAGTCCGGCCCCCAGCCCGACCTGGCCAAGGCAAAACAGACTGCAGAACAGGTTTGCGGCGCCTGTCACGGCGCTGACGGCAACAGCCAGATCCCGACCAACCCGAAACTCGCGGGCCAGCACTCGGAATACCTTTTCAAGCAGCTGAAGAACTTCAAGAGCGACGGCGGCAAGCCGGCCGAGCGCGCCAACCCGGTCATGGGCGGGATGGTCGCCGCGCTGTCGGAAGACGACATGAAGAACCTCGCCGCCCACTTCGCCAGCCAGCAGCTGAAAGGCGAGTCCGCCAAGAGCAAGACCTCCATCGAACTCGGCCAGAAAATCTGGCGTGCCGGCGACCTGAAGCGCGGCATCCCCGCCTGCGCCGCCTGCCACGGCCCCGCCGGTGCCGGCCTGCCGGCCCAGTACCCGCGCCTGTCCGGCCAGTTCGCCGACTACACCGAAGCCCAGCTGAAGGCCTTCCGCGCCGGCGAGCGGGCCAACGACCCGGCCAAGATGATGCGCACCATCGCCCTCAAGATGACCGATCCGGAAATCAAGGCCGTCGCCGACTACGCCGCCGGCTTGCGCTGAGTCAAGGCGCTTCCCGGCGCCGGGCAGCTATAAAAAAGGGGTGGTTCCGGCCGCCCCTTTTTTCATTCGAAGCCGCCGCCCGCCCGCGCACCACCCCACCACCTCCGCACGCTCCAGCCCATGCGACACCGCAGCACCTCCCGCGCGATCTACGAACTGCTCAGTTCGATGCGCTTCGCGATCAGCCTGCTGACGATCCTCGGAATCGCCTCCATCATCGGGACGGTGCTCAAGCAGAACGAGCCCTACAACAACTACCTCAACCAGTTCGGCCCGTTCTGGTTCCCGATCTTCGAGAAGCTCGGGCTGTATGCGGTCTATAACTCGGTGTGGTTCCTGACCATCCTCGGCTTCCTGGTGCTGTCCACCACGGTCTGCATCTTCCGCCAGACCCGGCCGATGCTGAAGGACATGCGCGGCTTCCGCGAGCACGCCAAGGAAGTGTCCCTCGCCCAGTTCCAGCACCACGCCCGCCTGCCGGCCGGCCTGCCGCTCGCGCAGGCCCGCGACGCCGCCAGCGCCTACCTGGCCCGCAGCGGCTTCACCACCCGCATCAACCCGCGCCACGACGGCGTGCTGCTTGCCGCCAAGCAGGGCAGCTGGACGCGCATCGGCTATTTCCTGGCCCACGCCGCCATCGTGCTGATCTGCGTGGGCGGCCTGCTCGACGGCAACCTGCCCCTCAAGGCCCAGATGGCGCTCGGCGGCAAGGTGGTGACCTCCGGCAACCAGCTGATTTCCGACATCAAGCCGGAAAGCCGCCTCGGCCTCGACAACTGGAGCTTCCGCGGCAACGTCTTCATCCCCGAGGGCAAGAGCGCCGGCGTGGCGGTGCTCAACGTACAGGACGGCATCCTGCTGCAGGATCTTCCGTTCACCGTGTCGCTGCGCAAGTTCCACCTCGAGCACTACGACTCGGGGATGCCCAAGCGCTTCGCCAGCGACATCGTCATCACCGACAACGCCAGCGGCAAGTCGGTCGAGAAGACCATCGAGGTCAACAAGCCCTTCGAGTTCGACGGCATCATGATGTACCAGGCCAGCTTCGAGGACGGCGGCTCGAAGCTCCGCCTCGTCGGCCACGACCTGCGCCCCGGCAGCGGCGGCGACGCCTTCCCCGTCGAAGCCGCGGTCGGCGACTCGTTCAAGGTGAATCGCGCCGGCCTCGACCACACGCTCGAACTCGGCACCTTCCGCGTCTTCAACATCGAGAACATGGCCGACGAGGACAAGTCCGACGCCGGCACCATCGCGAGCATCGAGAAGCACCTGGGCAGCGGCGCCAAGTCGCCGACCAAGAAAGATATGAAGAACGTCGGCCCGAGCATCCAGTACAAGCTGCGCGACTCCGCCGGCCAGGCCCGCGAATACCAGAACTACATGCAGCCCATCGAGCAGGATGGCGCCTGGTATCTGCTGTCGGGCATGCGCGAATCGCCGTCGGCGCCCTTCCGCTTCATGCGCATCCCGCTCGACGACGACGGCAAGGCCGACAGCTGGCTGGCCATCCGCCGCCTGCTGGTCGACAAGTCGCAGCACGCCGGGATCGCCAGCCGTTTCGCGGCCGCCTCGCTGGGCCGTGAAACGGATGCCAACGTACGCCGGCGCATGGAAGAAACCACCCGCAAGACGCTCGAACTGTTCGCCATCGGCGGCTTCGAAAGCCTGGGCAAGTTCATCGAAAGCACGATTCCGGAAGCCGAACGGGACAAGGCCGCCGACGTTTTCATCAAGATTCTCGAAGGCTCGGCCTGGGAAGCCTGGAAACTGGCCCGCGCCACCGCCGGCCAGCCGGCCATCGAGATCGACCCGAAGCGCGCCCGTCTGCTGCGCGACACCCTCAACGCCACCAGCGACAGCCTGCACTACGGCGCGCCGGTGTATTTCCAGCTCACCGGCTTCGACGAAGTGCGCGCCACGGTGCTGCAGGTAACCCGCTCGCCGGGCAAGCCGATCGTCTATTTCGGTTCGCTGCTGCTGGTGCTCGGCGTCTTCGCGATGCTCTACATCCGCGAACGCCGGCTCTTCGTGCTGATCAAAGACTCGGGCGAGACGCTCGTCGCGCTCAGCTCCAACCGCAGGTCGATGGACGTGGACGACGCCTTCCGCCGTCACCGGGACGCCATCGCTGCGCTCATCAAGCCCCAACCGTGATGTGAGGTAGAAGCCATGGACATTGCCCACAAGGACTCCGGCGCCGCCCTGCGCCACCTGAACCCCGGCGACTGGCTGTTCGCCCTCGCGCTGGCCGGCGGCGGCGCCTTCGCCCTGCGCCAGTACGGCGGTTTCATGGACATCTACGACAAGCTCATCCTGTTCCTCGCGGTGCCCGCTCTGGCCGCGGTCGGCTGGGCCTGGAAACCCTTCCGACCCTTCCTCGCCGCCGCCGCCGCCCTCGCGCTGGCCAGCATCGCCCTTTACCAGGGCGACCTGGCGCGGGCCGAGAAGGTGTTCTTCCTCAAATACCTGATCTCCAGCCAGACGGCGATCATGTGGATGAGCGCCCTCTTCTTCATCGCCACCGGCGCCTACTGGCTGGGCCTGCTGGCGCGCTCCGACTTCGCCGAGAAAACCGGCTCGGCGCTCACCTGGAGCGCTGTGACGATGGGCACCACCGGCCTCCTGGTGCGCTGGTACGAGAGCTACCTGATCGGCACCGACGTCGGCCACATCCCGATCAGCAATCTGTATGAAGTGTTCGTCCTGTTTTCGCTGATCACCGGCCTGCTCTATCTGTACTACGAAGGCCGCTACGCCACCCGCCGGATGGGCGCCTTCGTGCTGCTGGTGATCTCGGCGGCGGTGGCCTTCCTGCTGTGGTACACCTTCTCCCGCGAGGCGCAGGAAATCCAGCCGCTGATCCCGGCCCTGCAGAGCTACTGGATGAAGGTGCATGTGCCGGCCAATTTCATCGGCTACGGCGCTTTCGCACTGGCGGCGATGATCGGCGTCGCCGACCTGCTGGTGCGCAAGGGCATCCTGGCCAGCCGTCTGCCGGCGGCCGAAGTGCTCGACGACGTGATGTACAAGGCCATCGCCATCGGCTTTGCCTTCTTCACCATCGCCACCATCCTCGGCGCGCTGTGGGCGGCCGAAGCGTGGGGCACTTACTGGCAGTGGGATCCGAAGGAAACCTGGGCCTTCATCGTGTGGCTCAACTACGCCGCCTGGCTGCACATCCGTCTCACCAAGGGCCTGCGCGGCGCGATGCTGGCCTGGTGGGCGGTGGTCGGACTGGTGGTGACGGCCTTCGCCTTCGTCGGCGTCAACATGTTCCTGTCAGGCCTGCACTCCTACGGCTCGCTCTGATTTTCCCGGCACGGCCTGCCGCGCTCCAGCCGGGCGATCTCGCCGGCACTGAAGCCCGCCTTCCGGCGGGCTTCGACGTTCAGGGGCCGGGGCGGCCACGGCGCATCGAATTCCGCCATCAGCGCCAGGTAAGTAGCCTCCGGCTCGAGCCCCCGCTCGGCGCAAAAGTGGCGGAACCAGCGGTCGCCGAGCGCCACATGGCCGATCTCGTCGTTGAGGATGATGTCGAGTACGGCGATCGTTTCCGCGTCGCCGACGCGGCGCAGGCTGGCGACGATCGGCGGCGTCGCATCCAGCCCCCGCGCCTCCAGCACCCGCGGCACCAACGCCATGCGGGCGAGCGGGTCGTGCGCCGTTTTCACCGCCATGTCCCACAGCCCCCGGTGGGCCGGAAAGTCGCCATAGCCGAATCCCTGCGCGCCGAGCCGCGCGCTGATCAGCCCGAAGTGGTAAGCCTCCTCCGCCGCCACCTGCAGCCAGCCGCCGTAAAACTCCGCCGGCAGTCCGCGGAAACGGTAGACGCCATCGAGGGCCAGATTGATCGCGTTGAATTCGATGTGGGCGATCGCATGCAGCAG
>SSSX01000724.1 GCA_015657735.1 Zoogloeaceae bacterium | reverse complement strand
GCCGGCGGGCTCGGGAACGGCGTTGGTGACCTGGAAGCCGCCGACCTGCAGTTCGCTGGACAGGCCGTTGTCGCCGCCATTGGCTACGCCGGCGAGGAGTTCGTAGTTGCCGGCGCTCAGCGCCGTGAAGCTGAAGGTCGTGAGCGGCGAGGTGCCGTAGTCGCCGAAGGCGCCGACGCTGCCGCTGAACAGGGTGGTGCCGCCGATCGACACGAAACCGTTGTCGTTGAAGGGCATGTAATCGTGGCCGAACCACTGCGCCCAGCCGGTCAGGGTGTCGCCGGCATCCAGATGGATGCTCTGGGACAGCGTGGTGTAGACACCGGCACCGAGCCCGGCGAACAGATCGGCCTTGTAGCCGGCGCCGGCGGCAAGCACCGAGACGTTGGCGGTCGCGGTCCAGCCGGTCAGGTCGCCGGTGGCGAAATCGCCGTTGCTGATGATGCCGGCGGAGGCGCTGCCCGAGACGAGAGCAAGCGCGAGAGTCAGAGCCTTGATTTTCATTTTTGTGGAATCCTGGGACGTCGGGGTAAAGGGAAGAAACATCAATTCGATAGGTGAGGATTGTCCCGAAGATCGAATTTCATTAAGAACAACTATTTAACAACCTGTCCGACGCCCCGGCCCGCGACCGTGACATTGATCTCACCGCGGCGCATGCAAGGCCTGCGGTAAAATCCCGCCCCTATGGATACCCCCACCCCCGTCGTCAGCCGCGCCCGCGAAACCCTGTTCCACGTCTTCGGCTACACGCAGTTCCGCGGCCCGCAGGAAGACATCGTCGAGCACGTCAGCGCCGGCGGTGACGCCCTGGTGCTGATGCCCACCGGCGGCGGCAAGTCGCTGTGCTACCAGATTCCGGCGCTGCTGCGCCCCGGCGTGGCGATCGTCGTGTCGCCGCTGATCGCGCTGATGCAGGATCAGGTCAGCGCGCTGAAGGAAGTCGGCGCGGCGGCCGATTTCCTCAATTCCAGCCTCAGCTTCGAGCGCGCGATGGAGATCGAGCGGGCGATGTTCGCCGGCGCGCTGGACCTGCTCTACGTCGCCCCCGAGCGCCTGGTCACGCCGCGCTTCCTCGACCTGCTCGACCACCTGCACAAAGCCAACCAGCTGGCGCTCTTCGCGATCGACGAAGCCCACTGCGTATCCCAGTGGGGCCACGACTTCCGGCCCGAATATCTGCAGCTGTCGATCCTGCCGGAGCGCTACCCGCAGGTGCCGCGGATCGCCCTCACCGCCACCGCCGACGCCCAGACCCGTCGCGAGATCGCCGAACGCCTGCGTCTGGTCGACGCCCGCGAGTTCGTGTCCAGCTTCGACCGCCCCAACATCCGCTACACCATCGTTCCGAAGGACAACCCCCGCGCCCAGCTGCTCGCCTTCCTGAAGGACGGCCACACCGGCGAGGCCGGCATCGTCTATTGCAGCTCGCGCAAGAAAGTCGACGAAACCGCCGCCTGGCTGCAGGAAAAAGGCATCGCCGCGCTGCCCTACCACGCCGGCATGGGGGCCGACGAGCGGGCCATCAATCAGGACCGCTTCCTGCGCGAGGACGGCATCGTGATGGTCGCCACCATCGCCTTCGGCATGGGCATCGACAAGCCCGACGTGCGCTTCGTCGCCCACCTCGATCTGCCGCGCTCGATCGAGGGCTATTACCAGGAAACCGGCCGCGCCGGCCGCGACGGCCAGCCCGCCGAAGCGTGGATGACCTACAGCGTCGCCGATCTGGTGCAGCAGCGCCGCTTCATCGACCAGAGCGAGGCCGGCGACGAGGTCAAGCGCGTCGCCACCGCCAAGCTCGACGCCCTGCTCGGCCTGTGCGAAACCACCGGCTGCCGCCGCCAGCGCCTGCTCGGCTATTTCGACGAGGATTCGGCGCCGTGCGGCAACTGCGACACCTGCATGCATCCGCCGCAGACCCGCGACGCCAGCGAATCGGCCAAGAAGGCCCTGTCCTGCGTGTTCCGCACCGGCAGCCGCTTCGGCGCCGGCCACGTGGTGGATGTGCTGCTCGGCAAGAGCACCGACAAGGTGCGCGAATGGCAGCACGACCAGGTGAGCACCTTCGGCATCGGCACCGAACTCGACGACAAGGGCTGGCGCACGCTGATCCGCCAGCTCGTCGCCCACGGCGCGCTGGCGGTGGACCACGAACGCTACGGCGCGCTGACCCTCACCGAAGCCGCCCGCCCGATCCTGCGCGGCGAAGCCGGCTTCACGCTGCGCGTCGACAGCGCGCCGGCACGGAAGGCGAAAAAGGACGGTTCCACCCGCCGCAGCACCGAGCGGCCCGAAGCCACCGGCGACGAAGCCATCCTCCTCGACCGCCTGCGCGCCTGGCGCGCCGCCACCGCCAAGGCCCGCAACGTGCCGGCCTACGTGATCTTCCACGACGCCACGCTGCGCGATCTGGCCCACCGCTGCCCCGCCAGCATGGCCGAACTGGCGACGATCTCCGGCGTCGGCGACCGCAAGCTCGACGCCTACGGCAGCGAGATTCTCGCGCTGCTGAGCGGCGCCGGCTGAGCCCGCAGGCGCGCATCGCAGGCGTCGGCGTGGGTGCGAATTCATTCGCACAACCCCCGGCAACGGCGGGGCAGACCCTCCATCCGGCCTCGGTGTGCGAATGAATTCGCACCCACATGCGTACAGCTGATCGAGCGTGTTTCCCACGGGAAACGGGACTGCACCAAACACAACGGGCGCCTCGGCGCCCGTTCTTCATGCGGCAATCCGTTGCCGGATCACTTCACCGCCAGCAGCTCCACCTCGAACACCAGCGTCGCATTCGGCGGAATCACGCCGCCGGCGCCGCGGGCGCCGTAGCCGAGGTTCGGCGGGATGGTCAGCTTGCGCTTGCCGCCGACCTTCATGCCCTGCACGCCTTCGTCCCAGCCGGCGATCACGTGGCGGGCGCCGAGGGGGAAGACGAAGGGGTCGTTGCGATCCTTGCTCGAATCGAACTTGCGGCCGTCGGTCAGCCAGCCGGTGTAATGCACCTGGACATGCTGGCCGGCAACCGCTTCGGCGCCGTTGCCGACTTCCAGATCTTCGATGACGAGGCCGCTCGCCGTGGTGGTTTGGGTCATGGAGTGCTCCTGGTTGAAGAGCCGGCGATTCTAAGTCAATTCCCCTTGCGCCGCCCGGCAAAGGCGCTGCGGAACTTGGCCACCTTGGGCGCGACGACCAGCCGGCAATAGGGCTGGCCGCCGTTGCGGGCGAAGTAGTTGGCGTGATAGCGCTCGGCGGGCCAGAAGGTGCCGGCCGCTTCGACCTCGGTGACGATGGGTTCGTCGAAGGCGCCATCGAAAGCCAGCTCGGCGATCTTCGCGCGGGCCGCGCCATCCTGCTCCGCGCCGGTCGTGAAGATCGCCGAGCGGTACTGGGTGCCGACGTCGTTGCCCTGGCGGTTCGGGGTGGTCGGGTCGTGGATGCCGAAGAAGATGTCGAGGAGATCGGCGTAGCCCACCACCGCCGGATCGAAGTCGATGCGCACCGCCTCGGCGTGGCCGGTGTCGCCCTGGCACACCTGCTCGTAGGTCGGCGCCTCGGTGTGGCCGCCGATGTAGCCCGACTCTACCGCGCCGACGCCTTTCACCTCGAGGAACACCGCCTCGATGCACCAGAAACAGCCGCCGGCGAAAATGGCGGTTTCGGTCGTTTTGTCTGTCATCTCGTCTCTCCGGGGGTCGGGTTCCGCCCGGCGGGGCCAGGGTCGTCCTCAGGCCGGCGGAAAGACCTCAAGATAAAGCAGATCGCTGGCGAAGGCGAGACAGGGCAGCGAGACGATCAGCAGCGGCGGAAACAGAATCGTCGCGATGACCGCCACCGCCAGCACCAGCCCCCACGCCAGCATCGCCCCGAAGTTCGAGAACACCGCGCGGACACTGGCACTGACCGCGGCGACGAGCTGGGCGCGCCCGTCGAACAGCAGCGGCACGGCGAAGGCCGTGATGTTGAAGACGATGAAGGCCAGCACCGCGCCCATCAGGCTGGTCCACAGATGGAAGCGCGCCATCTGGCCGGCGTCCGGCACGGCGCCGCCGATCATGAAGCTGTACACCGTCGCCGCATCGCTCATCCAGATCAGGAACAGCAGGCTGCACACCCCGGCCAGCACCCACAGCCCCCGCGGCGCCCGGCCGAAGCCGCCGAACACGTCGCCGAAGCCCGGCGCCCGCCCGGCGGCGACGCCCCGGCGCAGCGCAAAGAAGCCGGCCAGCACCGCCGGTCCGACCAGCAGGAAGCCGCCGGCGAACGGCACCATCATCGCCGCCACGCCGAAACGCAGCAGCACCGCAAAGATCACCAGCCCGATGCCGGCGAAGATCGCCGCAAAGCCGGCCGCCGGTGCCGGACACCGGCGGAAGTCCCGCCAGCCGCCGGCAAGGGCGGCGGACACAGTAGCAACGGCGATGCGGCGGGGCTGGAGAGAATCGGGCACGGCGGACCTCCGGATGACGAAACGATTATCTGGCCGAAGACGCCGGGCGGCGTCCATGATCCACATCAAGGCGCCGGCCGCCCGCGCTGCGCGCAGCTGGCGGCCGCCGCTTAGCGGAAGGAAATCGAGAACATCGTGTCCACCGCATTTTCGCTGCCCGCCCGGCCGATCACGGCGATGCGGCGGGTGAGCTGGTAGGTGAGCTTCACGACGCTCGAGGTGCCGGCGATGCTCTGCTCGAAGGACAACATCGCGCGGGTCGACAGGCGCTTGCCGATGGTGATGACCTGCCCCGGCACCGACTCGACGGTGTTCGTCGAGGCGCTCGACGCGGTGCCGGTGACGCCGCTGCCGGCCACGCTGCTGGTCGGCATCCGGCCGCGGCCGTCGGTGCCGGCGCCGAAGGATATCTCGTCGAAGCCGAGGGTCTTGGCCAAGCTGGCCGACATGCCGCCGCCGGGGCCGCCGAGCAGCGCCTGGGCCGCCGGCAGCAGCAAGCCCATTTCGCCGCCCGACCCCTGGTCGGGAGGGCGGCCGAGGACGATCCAGCCGAGTTTTTCGGGGTCCGGCACGTTGGGTTCGGACACCAGCCGGACCACCGGCCGCCGCGCCGTGCCGGTGATGCCGACCCCCGCCTCCACCGCCAGCCCCTTGCGCAGCGCGATCACGTTGAGGCCGGGGTTCGACACCGGGCCGCTGAAGGTGACGATGCCGCGCTCGATGGCCAGCTTCTGGCCGTAGCCCTCGAACACCCCGCCGACGGTGGTGATGGTGCCGCTCGCCGCCAGCGGCCGGCCGTCGCCGGAGGTCAGGCGCAGATCGCCGGCGAGGCGGGTGTCGAGGCCGAGGGCTTTGACGTAAAACGCGTCGCCGAGGCCGACCGACAGATCCACCGACATCCGGAACGGGCTGGCCGCCGGCTTGCCGGCCTTGGCCGGATCGAGCACCACGACATCCTCGCCGAGGCTCGGCGCCGGCGTGCGCGACAGCCCGACGAAGCCGGCATCCGCCGCCAGGCGCCCTTTCAGATGGGCCGAGTTCCAGCCGCTCAGCACCTCGCCCTCGCCGCTCAGCACCAGCCACTGGTCGGTGCGCTGCAAGAGCGGCAGACGCTCGGCGCGAAAGTCGAAGCGCCCTTCGCCGCTGGCCAGCTGGACCGCGCCGCGCGCGGTGAGGCGCCCGGGGGTGGCGGTCAGGCGGGCCACGTCGATGCGCCGCTCGTCGGGCCGCACGCGGTTGGGCGACACGAAGCTGAATTCCTCGAGGTTCAGGCGGTCGCGGTTGAAGTCGGCCACGAGAGTGCCGCCGGACAGGTGCAGCCCCTGGTCGGCCATCACGAAGGACAGGCCGTCGCCGCGGATGCGCCCGGCGGCCTCCGGGTGGGCCGGCGTGCCGGCCAGCGTGAATTCGCCTTTCAGGCTGCCGTCGGTCTGCAGGTTCTGGTCGGCCAGCGGGCCGGCCCAGGCGATCGACGGGATGTCGAGGCGCGCCGAGCCGAGCAGCGGCGCGCCGGGCACCAGGCGGATGGTGCCGTCGGCGGCGCGCTCGGCCAGCGCCGTGCCGGCCCCCGCCGCGCTGCCGAGGCGGCTGCCGTGGGCCGAAAAACCGAAGGCCAGCCGGTTGGCGGTGGCGCTGACGGTCAGCTGCAGGTCGTCGAGCCCGAGGCGTACCGGCGAGTCGCCCTGCAATTCGAGGTCGCCACCTTCGCGGTACAGCCGCAGCAGCCCGTTGACCTGCGTGGCGATGTCGACGTCCCATTCGCCGCCGATCTGCAGCGAGCTGCCGCTGGATTTGACTGCGCGGGTGGCCGGGTCGAGGATCACCCCGACCTGCACGCCGCTGACGCTGCCGCGGGCGACGAGGTGGCGGGCCTCCCAGCGGGTCTCGTCGAAGCGGTAACGCCCGCCCGAGGCGCCGCGCAACTCGGCGCCACCGAGCCGCACGCGCTCGCCCGACAGCAGCAGCGGCGCCGGCGCCACGAGGCGGACCTGCAGGTCGCCGCGGGTTTCGAACTGGTCGAGGCGGCCTTCCCAGCGCGCCCCGTCGCCGAGGGCGCCGGCGAGGCCGACGACCGCCGAGTTGGCGCCACGGCCGACGACTTCGAGACGGACGGTGTTGGCGGCGCGGCTGCCGTCGAAGACGAGGCTGGCGCGGCGGACCAGCGCCTCGGCGTCGCCGCCGCTGCGCACGCCGGTCACGCCGACGTTCAGCGCGATGGCGCCGCTGCGCCCTTCGGCGAGACGGCCGCGACCACTGGCGGCGTCGACCCGCAGCGTGCCGAACACCAGTTGCTCGGCGGACAGGTCGAACTCGCCGGCCGGCTGATCGACGCTGCCGCGCAGCACGCCGTTCGCGCGCAGCCGTCCGCCGATGCCGTGGCCCAGCGCCGCCAGCGCCGGCGCATCCACCCGCAGGGCGAGCGCGTCGCCGGGCCGGCCGTAGCGGCCGCGGGCCTCGATCCGGTTGCCGGCGAGCGTCAGCGCCAGATCGGCATCGGCGACGCGTCGGCCGTCGACGACGAGCATGCCGCGGCCGCCCAGCGGCTTGCCGTCGAAGCTGCCCGGTGCCAGCTCGAAATCGAGCCGCCCGGCCGGCTGCGGCAGACGCCGCCCGGTCAGCCGGAAGGTGGCGCTGATGTCGGCCGGCGGTGCGCTGGCGACGAAGGCGCGCGGGTCGAAACGGCTCAGCCGGCCGCGGGCCTCGAAGGCGCCCGGCGCATTCAGCGCCAGCTTGCCGGTGGCGTCGAGGCTCGCCGCGCGGGCGCTGGCGACCAGCTTGTCGACGCTGATCAGGCCGGCGGCGTGGCGGGCGTCGAGGCGCAGCGCGAGCTGCGGGTCGCGCAGGTCGGCGCGGAGGGTCTGCGCGCCGGCGTCGGCGGCGGCCCGGATGGTGCCGGCGATGCGCGTCGCGACGGCGCGGCGGTCGAGCTGGCGGGCATCCAGCCGGTCGATGCGCAGATCGGCATCGACGCTGCCGAAGCCGGCCTCGCCGGCCGTCGGCGCGCGCCAGCCGACGGCGCCAGCGGCGCGGCCGTGGCCCGGCAGGCGCAGATCGAGGTCGGTCACGGCCAGCTCGCCGTCGGCCCAGCGCAGACGCGCGGCCAGCGACTCCACCGGCAGCGCGCCGCGGTCGTAGCTGCCGGGCTGGCGATTGACGATGCGCAGCGGGCCGCTGACGATCCACCCGGCGACGCCGGGCCGGGCGGCCGCCGCGGTGGCGGCCGACGGCGTCAGGTCGGCGTCGAGGTCGAGCAGCGCCTGCGGGGCGTCGGGGTGGAAGCGCCGCGGGTCGGCGCCGCTGACGCGGATCTGCGCCGACTGCAGCGGCAGCGGCGCGAAGGGCGTCGCCACGATGGCGGCGCGGCCTTCCATGCCGGCTCCGGCGGCGCTCGCGTCGAGCGTCAGGCGGTCGAGGTCGCCGCTGGCGCGGGCGGCGACGGTGTAGGCCTCGTCGGCCTGGCGGGTCGCCAGAGCGGCCGTGGCATCGAGCGCAAAAGGCCGGCGACCGTCGATCCGGGCGTCGCCGGCGAGCTGGCCGAAGGGCGCGGCGGCCTTGAAGCCGGTGAGGCGATGGTGGCGGCCGTCGGACGTCAGCGCGCCGGCCAGGCCGGTGAATTCAAGCTCGGGCGGCGCCGGCTGACCATCGGCGAGCTTGCCGATGCTGAGGCGGCCGATCCGGAAAGCGTCTATCTGCACCGCCACCGGCAGTTCGAGGCTGGCCGGCAGCGTCGCCGGTTCGTCGCTCGGCGCGCTGGCGACAGTGACTTCGGCGGCCGACAGGCTGGCCATTTCGAGGCTGCTGCGGCCCAGCCCGGCCGGACGCCAGCGGATCAGCAGCTCGCGGATGTCGAGCTGCAGGCCCGGCGTGCGCACCCGCAGGAGGCGGAGTTTCAGTTCGCCGAGGGCGTAGCCTTCGACGCCCTCGACGGTGACGACGCCGCCGCTCGTCCGCGCCGCCAGATCGACGATGGCCTGCAGGCCGGACTGCGTGCCGCCGAGCCAGCCGGCCAGCAGCACGACGACGACGAGCAGCCCGACGAGGCCAGCCAGCAGCCCGCGGGCCACGCGCGCGCCCCACCCCATTTTGGGCACGGGCGGCGGCGCCGGTGCGGCCGGTGCGGACGGCGCCGGCGTGGCGTCCATCGTTCAGCCGAAGAGTGCGGCCAGCCCCGCGCCGGGATCGCCGGCACGCATGAAGGCCTCGCCGACGAGGAAGGCATCGACCTTGTTGGCGCGCATCAGCGCGACGTCGGCCGGGGCAACGATCCCCGATTCGGTGACGACCACGCGTCCGGCCGGGATGCGCGGCAGCAGGTCGAGGGTGGTCTGCAGGCTGACTTCGAAGGTGCGCAGGTTGCGGTTGTTGATGCCGACCAGCGGGGTGCGCAGCTGCAGCGCCAGCTCGAGCTCGGCGCCGTCGTGGACTTCGACCAGCACGGCGAGGCCGAGACTTTCGGCGATCGCTTCCATCTCCTGCATCTGCGCCAGCGACAGCGCCGAGACGATCAGCAGGATCGCGTCGGCGCCCATCGCGCGAGCTTCGAAGACCTGGTAGGGATCGACGAGGAAATCCTTGCGCAGCGCCGGCAGGCCGCAGGCGGCGCGGGCGGCCTGCAGGTATTCGGGAGCGCCCTGGAAGAACTGGCGGTCGGTGAGCACCGACAGGCAGGCGGCGCCGGCCCGTTCGTAGCTGGCGGCGATGTCGGCGGGGTGGAAATCGGCGCGGATCACGCCCTTCGACGGGCTGGCTTTCTTGATTTCGGCGATCACCGCCGGCCGGCCGGCGGCGATCCTGGCGCGCAGCGCAGCGACGAAATCCCGCGCCGGCGCCTGGGCGGCGGCCTGCTCGCGGACGGCGGCGTCGGACACCGCGGCACGCGCGGCGGCGACTTCCTCGCGCTTGACGGCGAGAATCTTGTTGAGGATGTCGGACATGGGTTTTCTCGTGTCGGGGCGAACTTGTGCGCCCTTATGCGTTGATCAGGCTCGGCGGGCGAACAAGTTCGCCCCTACGGGTGCTTAGGCGAACTTCCGGGTGCAGGCGACGAAGGCTTCCAGTTTGGCGCGGGCGGCGCCGGAGGCGATGACTTCGCGGGCGCGGACGATGCCGGCGGCGATCGAATCGACCATGTTGGCGGTGTACAGCGCGGTGCCGGCGTTGAGGGCGACGATCTCGCGGGCGGCGCCGGGCTTGTTGTCGAGCACGCCGAGGAGCACCGCCTTCGATTCGTCGGCGTCAGCCACCTTGAGGTTGCGGCTCGACATCATCGTCATGCCGAAGTCTTCGGGGTGGATCTCGTATTCGTGCACCTTGCCGTCCTTCAGCTCGCCGACCAGCGTCGCCGCGCCGAGGGACACTTCGTCCATGCTGTCGCGGCCATGCACCACCAGCACGTGCTTGGCGCCGAGGCGTTCCATGACGCGCACGCAGATGCCGACCAGATCGGGGTGGAACACGCCGAGCAGGGTGTTCGGCGCGCTGGCCGGATTGGTCAGCGGGCCGAGGATGTTGAACAGCGTGCGCACACCCATCTCGCGGCGCACCGGGGCGACGTTCTTCATCGCGGCGTGGTGGTTGGGGGCGAACATGAAGCCGATGCCGGTCTCACTGATGCAGTCGGCGACCTGTTCCGGCTTGAGGTTGAGGTTGACGCCGAGCGATTCGAGCACGTCGGCGCTGCCCGACTTGCTCGACACGCTGCGCCCGCCGTGCTTGGCGACGCGGGCGCCGGCCGCGGCGGCGACGAAGATCGTCGCCGTGGAGATGTTGAAGGTGTGCGAGCCGTCGCCGCCGGTGCCGACCACGTCGAGGAAATGGTCGTTGGGCGGGGGCACCACGACCTTGGTGGCCAGCTCGCGCATCACCGTCGCCGCGGCGGCGATCTCGCCGATGGTTTCCTTCTTGACGCGCAGGCCGGTGAGGATCGCCGCGGTCATCACCGGGGAGACTTCGCCGGCCATGATCTGGCGCATCAGCGACAGCATCTCGTCGTAGAAGATTTCCCGGTGCTCGATCGTGCGTTGCAGGGCTTCCTGGGCTGTGATGGTCATGGCGGCTCCGGTCAGGCGGCTGTGGATTGTTCGAGGAAGTTGCGCAGCAGATCGTGACCACGCTCGGTGAGGATCGATTCGGGGTGGAACTGGACGCCCTCGACGTGGAACTCCTTGTGGCGTACGCCCATGATCTCGCCGTCGTCGGTCCACGCGGTGACGGTCAGGCAGTCGGGCAGCGACTCGCGCTCGATGGCCAGCGAATGGTAGCGGGTGCACGTCAGCGGATTCGGCAGCCCCTTGAAGACGCCGGTATCGAGGTGATGCACCGGCGACACCTTGCCGTGCATCAGACGCTTGGCGTGGACGATCCGGCCGCCGAAGGCGGCGCCGATGCTCTGGTGGCCGAGGCACACGCCGAGAAGCGGGATGCGGCCGGCGAAGGCCTGGATCGCCGCCACCGAGACGCCGGCCTCGTGGGGCGTGCACGGCCCCGGCGACACGACGATCTGCCCGGGGTTGAGGGCGGCGATCTGGTCGACGGTGATTTCGTCGTTGCGATACACCTGCACGTCGGCGCCGAGTTCGCCGAAATACTGCACGAGGTTGTAGGTGAAGCTGTCGTAGTTGTCGATCATCAGCAGCATGGCTGGAAATCCTTTCCGGAAGTTCGGCCGGCAGTCGGGGCGCCGGCGCGCTGGCGGGTGTCTCGTGGCGTGGGCCGCGCGGGGCTCACAGCGCGGTGTCGAGGCCGGCTTCGGCGATCTCGGCGGCGCGCAGCATGGCGCGGGCCTTGTTCTGGGTTTCCTGCCATTCGGACTGCGGATCGGAGTCGGCGACGATGCCGGCGCCGGCCTGGACGTGGATCATGCCGTCCTTGACGACCGCGGTGCGGATCGCGATGGCCAGGTCCATGTCGCCGTGGAAGCCGATGTAGCCGACCGAACCGGCGTAGATGCCGCGCTTGGTCGGCTCGAGCTCGTCGATGATTTCCATCGCGCGCAGCTTGGGCGCGCCCGACACGGTGCCGGCCGGGAAGGTGGCGCGCAGCACGGCGAGCGCGTCGAGACCTTCCTTGAGCTTGCCTTCGACGTTGGAGACGATGTGCATCACGTGTGAGTAGCGCTCGACGGTGAAGCGCTCGGTGACGCGCACGCTGCCGGTGGTGGCGACGCGGCCGCAGTCGTTGCGGCCGAGGTCGAGGAGCTGCAGGTGCTCGGCGCGCTCTTTTTCGTCGGCGAGGAGTTCCTGCTCGAGGGCCTGGTCTTCGTCGTAGGTCGCGCCGCGCTTGCGGGTGCCGGCGATCGGGCGCACGGTGACGTCCTTGTCTTCGAGGCGCACGAGAATCTCGGGCGAGGCGCCGACGACCTGGAAGTCCTCGAAGTTGAAGTAGAACATGTAGGGCGACGGGTTGAGGCTGCGGATCGCCCGGTACAGCGCCAGCGGCGTGGCGCCGAAGGGTTTGCTCATGCGCTGGCTGAGCACCACCTGCATGATGTCGCCCTCGACGATGTAGTCCTTGGCCCGCTGCACCGCCGCCTTGAAGGCTTCCTCGCCAAAGCTCGACACCGGCTCGGTGGGCGCGGCCTGCAGGTTGGCGGGCACCGCCACCGGCTCGCGCAGCTTGCCGAGGAGCTCTTTCAGGCGCTTGATGGCGCGCTTCCAGGCGTTGGGGACATCCGGCTCGGCATAGACGACGAGGGTCAGCTTGCCGGAGAGGTTGTCGACGATGGCGATTTCCTCGGACAGCAGCAGCAGGATGTCCGGCGTGCCGATCGCGTCCGGCTTGGCGGTTCCGGCGAGACGCGACTCGATGTAACGCACGGTGTCGTAGCCGAAGCAGCCCACCAGACCGCCGGCGAAGCGCGGCAGGTGCTGGCGCGGCGGCACCTTGATGCGCTCCATGAATTCGCCGACATAGGCCAGCGGGTCGGCGTCGTCGCGGCGTTCGACGAGGCGGTCGTTGGTCAGCAGCAGCACCGTGCGGCCCCGCACTTCGATGCGCGTCGGGGCGGCCAGGCCGATGATCGAGTAGCGCCCGAAGCGTTCGCCGCCCTGCACGGATTCGAGCAGGTAGGTGTTGGGCGCGTTGGCCAGCTTCAGGTAGACGGACAGCGGGGTGTCGAGGTCGGCAAAGGTTTCGACGGTAACCGGGATGCGGTTATAGCCCTGGGCGGCCAGGGCATTGAATTCGGCTTCGGTCATGGAGACTCCGGAAGGACATGATGCTTTTTCGCGAGGGTATCACGGGGCAGGCCCGTGACAGATTCAGGGCGGGGCTCAGCAGCCCAGCCATGACCGGCCGCCGCATCCACCGGGGGTGGGGATACGAACGGCTGGGAACTCCTCTGCGAAGATCATGCGCTTCTGGGTCACGATGGAACGGACGGGTGTCCGGGGATCAGCGGATGCGCGGCAGCGCATCGACGAGGCTCGATAGTAGCCCGTCGCAATCGATGCTGTCCACCGCCACGCCCTCGCTGTAGCCGTAGGTGACGAGCAGCACCGGCATGCCGGCGGCGCGGGCCGCCTCGGCGTCGTTGGCGGAGTCGCCGATCATCAGCGCCGTGGCGGCATCGGCGCCGAGCAGGCGGCAGGCGTGGAGGAGCGGCGCCGGGTGGGGCTTTTTCTCGGCCAGGGTGTCGCCACTCACGGTGGCGCCGAAGTAGCCGGCGATGCCCATCCGCTCCAGCAGCGGTCCGGTGAAGGCGGCCGGCTTGTTGGTCACGCAGGCCATCGCGATGCCGCGCTCGCGCAGCGCTTCGAGCGCCGGCAGCACGCCGTCGTAAAGCGTGGTGCGCTCACCACTGACCGCGGCGTAGTGGCGGCGGAAGGCGGCGACGGCGCCGTCGATCCCGGCCTCGACGTCGGCCACGCCGCCTTCGACGAGGCAGCGCCGCACCAGATGGAGCATGCCCTTGCCGACGAAAGTGCGGATCAGCGCGATGTCGTGCGGCGCCCGCCCCAGTTCGACCATCATCCGGTGGCAGGCTTCGGAGAGGTCGGG
>SSSX01000723.1 GCA_015657735.1 Zoogloeaceae bacterium | reverse complement strand
GCTTCGCGCTGGTCGGAGCGCTGCTGATCATCCCCATCATCCTCGTCTACACCGCCTGGTCGTATTACGTGTTCCGCGGCAAGGTCAAGGCTGGCGAGGGGTACCACTGATCATGAACGCCCCCGCCTCCCCTCCCGCCGGGTGGACCAGACGAATCCTGTGGCTGATTGCAATCTGGGCATGTAGCGTGGCCGCGCTGGGCGCGCTCGCGTTCGCCATGCGCATGCTGATGAAGGTGGCCGACCTATGCGTGCGCTAAGCGAAGTCACGCGCCTGGCGCCCTACACGCCAGGCAAGCCGATCGACGAGCTGGCGCGGGAAACCGGCATCCCCGCCGGCGACATCCTCAAGCTCGCCAGCAACGAGAGCCCGCTGGCCGCGAATCCGGCGGTCATTGCGGCCATCCAGGATGCGCTATGCGACATCACCCGCTACCCCGACGGCAACGGTTTCCGCCTGAAGCAAAAACTCAGCGCGCGCTGCGGGCTGCCGATCGACCGCCTCACGCTCGGCAACGGCTCGAATGATCTGCTGGTCATGATCGCCCAGGCTTTTCTGTGTCGCGGCCGCAATGCCGTTTTCAGCCAGTACGCGTTTTCGGTCTATGCGTCGGCCACCGTCGCCACCGGCGCCGAAGCCCGCGAAGTACCGGCGCTCGCGTGGGGGAACGATCTGGAAGGGCTCCTCGATGCGATCGACGACAACACGCACGTCGTCTTCATCGCCAATCCGAACAACCCGACCGGAACCTGGTTCGACCGCCCGGCTTTCGCCGCCTTCCTGGCGCGCGTCCCCGCCGAAACCATCGTCGTGCTCGACGAAGCCTACATCGAGTACGCTGACGACCCGGCCCTCCCGAACGGCCTCGACTATGTCGACCGGCATCCCAACCTGATCGTCTGCCGCAGCCTGTGCAAGGCATACGGTCTGGCGGGTCTTCGTGTCGGTTACGCCGCCTCCTCGGCGCACATTGCCGACATCCTCAATCGTGTCCGGCAGCCCTTCAACGTCAACAGCCTCGCCCTGGCCGGCGCCTGCGCCGCCCTCGACGACGAGGCTTATCTGGAACTCGGGCGCCACGTCAATCGGCACGGGCTGCAACAGCTCCACGCGGGTCTGACGCGGCTCGGACTGGCGTGGATTCCGTCGCGCACCAATTTCGTGACCGTCGACTTCGCTCGCCCGGCCGGCCCGATCTACGAGGCGCTGCTGCGGCAGGGGATCATCGTCCGCCCGCTGGCCGGCTACGGCATGCCGAACCACCTGCGCATTTCGGTTGGACTGCCGTCGGAGAACGACCGCCTGCTCGACGCGCTGAGCCGGATCGTCGGCGCAGGAGACGTGTAGTCCACCGCCGATCCACATGAGACCCAAAAACAAAAACGCCGGACATCGCCGGCGTTTTTGTTGGGGCCGCAGTACTTCGCGCGCTTACTTGAGCTGCTGATGCAGCAAACCGAGAATCTTGCGGGCCGATTCCGAGGTGTCGGTACCGCCCTCGCGGGTCAGAACCTGCACGCTGGACGCCGCGTCCATACCCTTCACATAGATCCGGTACTGGCTGCCACTCGGCACCTGCGGCTTGTCGCTGCGCCAGAAGGCCAGCTTCGACAGGATGCCTTCGTCCTTCTTCGACTTGACGTCGACCTCCGGGTCGACATAGCGCACGTAGTAGAGGCCCTGGGTGCGATCCCGGTCCTCGACGGTGAAACCGACCCGGTCGAGCGCCAGGCCGACGCGGCGCCAGGCGCGGTCGAAGCCTTCCTGCACCTGCAGCACCGCCGAGCCTCCATCGGCGTTCTTCAGGCTGGCCCGCTCGGCCTTCGGTTCGGCGGCGACCTGCGCCTTGGCCCGCACCTCGTCGGCACCGAGGCGGACCATCAGGCGCTGCAGGAACTCGGCCTCGAGCTCCGGATCGGCGGCGCGCGGCTGCCAGATCGTCCGGTTCTTCGCTTCGTCGGGGTAGATTTCCATCATGCCGCGGTGGCTGATGTACACCTCGACCGTGCCGGCTTCGCTGCCGGTTTCGACGCGGGTGCGGTACTTGTCGCGCTCGGGCGTCGAATACAGGCTGTCGATGACCTTGCCGAGGGTCCGGCGGAGGACGTCGTCGTTGATCCTGGCGCGGTTCTCGGCCCAGTCGGTTTCCATGACGCCGATTTCGGGACGATCGACGTTGAGGATGAAGCCGTTTTCCTGCCAGAACTCACGAAGCTGCGGCCACAGCTTGTCGGCCGACCCCGACACGACCAGCCAGCGCTGCGTACCGGAACGCTCGATCCGCATCTTGTCGGCGGATTGCGGCGCCACCGCCGGCTTGGCACTCGTCGCACCCGGCGCCGCGGTCTGCCCGGCCCGTTCGGCGCTGTAGGCCGAATAGGTTGCGGTGCCCTTCGGGCTGACGTCCGGCACCGCGTAGCGGTCGTCGGCGGTCGGCGCGGTGAGATCCGGCGGAACCTCGAGCGTGGGCCGCGTCGCCGTGGCCGCCGCGCTCTTGTAGTCGATCTTTTTCGATTCCAGCAAGGAACCGGAGCATCCGGCAAGTGCGAACGCGACGGCAAGCGTCGCACCGGATGCCAGCTTTCGGCTTTGCATGCGTAACCCTCGGGGTGGGAAGGACTCGGTCAACGAGGCGTTCAAACTTCAATACCGGCCTGGCGCATGGCTTCGCGCACGCGGGCGTGGAAGGGCTCGGAGAGGCGGGTCAGCGGCAGGCGGATGGTGCCGCCGATGAGGCCCATCTGTTCGACGGCCCACTTGACCGGGATCGGGTTGGCTTCGCAAAACAGGTCGCGGTGCAGCTTGACCAGCCTGGCGTTCAGATCGCGGGCACGCAGGCCGTCGCAGGCGATGGCGGCGACGCACATGTCGTGCATCAGGCGCGGCGCGACGTTGGCGGTGACCGAGATGGTGCCGTGGCCGCCCAGCATCATGAAGGCCATCGCGGTCATGTCGTCGCCGGTGTACAGCGCAAAATCCCTGGGCGCGCGGGCGATCAGGTCGCAGGCGCGGTCGATGCTGCCGGTGGCGTCCTTGATGCCGATGATGTTCGGAATCTCGGCCAGGCGCAGCGCAGTATCGTTGGACAGGTCGGCAACGGTGCGGCCCGGCACGTTGTACATGATCATCGGCAGCGGCGTGGCCTCGGCGATCGTGCGGAAATGCTGGTACAGCCCTTCCTGGGTCGGCCGGTTGTAGTAGGGCACCACCGACAGGCCCGCGACGGCACCGGCCTTGCGGGAGAATTCGGTCAGCTCGATGGCTTCGCGGGTGGAATTGGCCCCGGTGCCGGCGATGATCGGCGTGCGTCCCGCCGAGTGTTCGACGGCCACACGGATGAGCTCGCAGTGCTCTTCCACATTGACCGTCGGCGACTCGCCGGTCGTGCCCACGACGACGATGGCGTCGGTGCCTTCCTTGATGTGGAAGTCGATCAGGCTGCGGAAACGGGGCAGATCCAGGCTGCCATCCTCGTGCATCGGCGTAACGATGGCGACAATCGAACCGGTAATCATGAGCTGTCGGGGAAAGAGGTAAAGATCAATATTGTACCCAATCACCCCCGGAAGGATAGACGGGCGCAAATTGCTGTTACGAAATGCGCGGCGAGGGCAGCCCTCGCCGCGACCGCGCGGCTAAAGGTCGGCCAGGGCCTTGACGTGAGCGACGACGCTGCGGGCGAGGGACGACAGCGAGTACCCCCCTTCGAGCATCGACACGATGCGCCGGCCGGCGGATTCGGCCGCCACCTTCTTGAGCTGCTCGGTGGCCCAGATGTAGTCAGACTCGACGAGGCCCAGCGAACCCATGTCGTCCTCGTAGTGGGCGTCGAAACCGGCGGAAATG
>SSSX01000722.1 GCA_015657735.1 Zoogloeaceae bacterium | reverse complement strand
GTGGCGGCGCAGCTGCAGTCGCCGCCCGAAGGCAGCGTCGCCGACGTCAATGGGCTGGTCCGCGCGCTGCGCGAATGGGGCAAGGGCGAGCTGGCCCAGCGTTTCGGCTGGATCGTCGGCTTCGGCTACGACGACAGCCGGCTGCGCGAGCAGCGCCCGCTCAACCGCGGCGATCTGGACGCCGTCGCCCGCGACAAGCCAGTGCTGGTCATCCACCAGTCGGGCCGCCAGGTCGTCGCCAACGGCGAGGCCCTGCGGCTGGCCGGCATCGACCGCGACAGCGTCGCCCCGCCGGGCGGCAGCATCGGCCGCTGGCCGGGCGCGAAGGAACCCGACGGCGTGCTCGACGGCGCCGCCGCGGTGGCCCTGCTCGGCGCGCTGCCGCAGCTGGCCCGCGACGAGCGGCTGGCGATGATCCAGCAGGGCCAGAGCCTGATGCTGCAAAGCGGCTACACCACCGCCGTCGAAGCACGGGCGACGCCCGACGATCTGGCGCTGTACACCCAGGCCGCCGACAGCGGCATGCTCAAGCTCGACGTGGCCTTCTACGCCGACCTGGCCAGCGCCGGCAGCACGCTGAAGGGCCACAAGAGCATCGGCCCCCGCTATTACAAGAACCGCCTGCGTCTGGCCGGCGTGTCCTTCGCCCTCGACGGCGTCGCCGAGGACCGCAGCGCGTGGCTGACCCAGCCCTACCAGTTGCCCCCGCCGGGCAAGCGCACGCGCTTCGCCGGCTACCCGGGCGCCAGCGACGACACCGCCGCCGACCTCGCCGGGCGCGCCTACGCCAACGGCTGGCAGCTCGCCGTGCAGGCCAACGGCGACGCCGCGATCGACCAGTTTCTCGGCGCGCTCCGCGCCGCGGCCGCAAAGCAGCCCGGCAAGGACCGCCACCCGCTGCTGGTCGGCGCCCAGACGATCCGCGACGACCAGCTCGACGCGCTGAAGGAAGCCGGCGCCGGCGTCAGCTTCGCGCCGCAGCGTCTGGCCCTGTCGCAACACGCGCTCGGCGACTGGCTGCTGGGCGCCGAACGCACCGCCCGCTTCGCGCCGGCCGGCGCCGCCGCCCGACGCGGCGTGGCGGTTCTGCTGCATACCGATCCGGCCCTCGTCGCCCCGGCGCCCCTCGCCACGCTGGCCGCGGCGATCCGCCGGCCGGTCGGCGACGACCAGCAGCTCGCCCCCGTCGACGCACTGAAGGCACTCACCCTGCTGCCGGCCCGCCAGCTCGGCGAGGACAAGCTCAAGGGCAGCATCGCCGCCGGCAAGCTCGCCGACTTCGCGATCCTGTCCGCCAACCCGCTCAAGACGCCGGCCGACAGGCTCGGCGAAATCCGCGTCACCGCAACCATCAAGGAAGGCGTGACGGTCTTCGGCGGCGCCGACGGCGGCGTCCCGCTCGCCCGCTAGCTAGCTGTGTTGTGGGGGCGAACTTGTTCGCCCTTTGTGCGTTGAACGGAGTCCGCGGGCGAACAAGTTCGCCCCCACGGCCGATGTCTGCGCTGTAGATCGAACGCGTGCTTCAGAAAACGCCGCCGCCTACTTCAGACTCGACAGGTAGGCCACCACCGCTTCGATGTTGCGCTCGCCGAGCGCCGTCACCGCCGAGGTCATCGGCGGATAGCTGCGCTCGGCCGGATTGCCCAGAAAGCGCAGCAGGTTGCGGCGCAGGTATTCCGGCTGCTGGCCGGCCAGGCGCGGGAAGTGCTCGCTGCCGCGGGCGGCGGCGCCGTGGCAGCGCTGGCAGTTGCGGATGACGTCCCGCTGCGCCGCCCGCTGCGGAACGCCTCGAGCTGGCCGAGCAGGTAGAGCGGGTTCTGCCCGGCCAGCTTGGGCACCTCGGCGAATTCGCCGGCACGCGTGCCCTCGTGGCAGTTGGCGCAGAAACGGGCGAGCTTGCCGCCGGCCTCCAGCGCCGCCTTGTGCTCCGCCGGGCCGGCCTTCTGCAACTGGGCGAGCCGTTCCCGTCCATCCGGCGCAGCCGGCGCCGGCCACCCTGCCGTGGCCGCCAGCCCCAGCGCCAGCCCGACCCCCACCGCGCGCAGCCCGCGGCCGCGCCGCTTCCGTTCCATCGGCATCCTTCCGTTGTCCCGCCGGCCGCCGGCCCCCCCGGCCGGCCCGACACTGCCGGCGATTGTAACGACCCCCGCCGAACTACAATTCCGCCTTTGTCACACTCGCCTTCACCATGTCCGCCTCGTCCTCCCCGCCCCCGTCAGCGGCCCGCGTCGTCATCATCGGCGGCGGCCCGGCCGGCCTGATGGCCGCCGAAACCGTGGTCCGGCTGGCCGGCGCCGGCGTCCGGGTGGATCTTTTCGACGCGATGCCGTCGGTCGGCCGCAAGCTGCTGCTGGCCGGCCGCGGCGGGCTCAACATCACCCACTCGGAAGCCTTCGACGCCTTCGTCGGCCGCTACGGCGAGCGCCGCGCGCAGATCGAACCGCTGCTCCGCGCCTTCGGCCCGCAGGCGCTGCGCGAGTGGGTCGAGGCGCTCGGGGTGACGACCTTCGTCGGCACTTCCGGGCGCGTCTTTCCCGCCGAAATGAAGGCCGCGCCGCTGCTCCGCGCATGGCTGCAGCGCCTGCGCGACGCCGGCGTGCGCATCCACGCGCGGCACCGCTGGGAGGGCTGGAACGCCGACGGCAGCCTGCGCTTCGCGACGCCCGCCGGCCCGGTGGCAGTCCATGCCGACGCCACCGTGCTGGCGCTGGGCGGCGGCAGCTGGGCCCGGCTCGGCTCCGACGGCGCCTGGGTGGCGCCGCTCGCCGCACGCGGCATCGACATCGCCCCGCTGCGTGCGGCCAACTGCGGCTTCGTCGTTGCCTCGCCGCGCGCCGCGCGCGGCTGGAGCGAGCATTTCCGCAGCCGTTTCGCCGGCCAGCCGCTCAAGTCGGTGGCCATGCGCCTCGCCGGCGACAGCGCCCCGCCGCGGCCCGGCGAAGCGATGATCGACGCCGACGGCATCGAAGGCAGCCTGATCTACGCGCTGTCGGCCTTGATCCGCGCACGCCTCGAGGCCGACGGCGCCGCGACGCTGGAGCTCGACCTCGCCCCCGGCCGGCCGCTCGAGCGCCTCCGCGGCGAAGTCGCCCACCCGCGCGGCGCGCGCTCGCTGGCCAGCCACCTGCAAAGCCGGGCCGGCATCGGCGGGGTGAAGATGGCGCTGCTGCGCGAATGCCTGGCCGCCGACGAACTCGCCGACCCGGCCCGCCTCGCCGCGGCGATCAAGGCCCTGCCACTGCGCCTGATCGCCCCGCAGCCGCTCGACGAAGCCATCAGCAGCGCCGGCGGCGTGCGTTTCGAGGAGGTGGACGAGTGGTTGATGGTCCGCCGCCAGCCCGGCCTGTTCTGCGCCGGCGAAATGCTCGACTGGGACGCCCCAACCGGCGGCTACCTGCTCACCGCCTGCTTCGCCAGCGGCCGCCAGGCCGGCGCCGGCGTGGCGGCCTGGCTGCGCCACGGCGCCGCGCCGCAGCCGCCCGGCTGAACGGCGCGGCGCGCCCGGCAACATTTTTTAACGCTCCGGGCGGCCCCTGCCGGTTAGAGTGGAAGCCCACTCCCCACCGCGAGGGCATACATCATGGGCATTCTCTCGACCATCGTCATCGGTCTCGTCGTCGGCCTCGTCGCCCGCATGGTCAAGCCCGGCAACGACAGCATGGGCTGGATCAAGACCATTCTGTTCGGCATCGGCGGCTCGGTGGCTGCCACCTATGGCGGTCAGGCGCTCGGCCTGTACCAGGCCGGCCAGGGCGCCGGCTTCATCGGCTCGGTGATCGGGGCGGTGATCCTGCTGGTGGTGGCCGGCAAGCTCGGCGTCAAGTAAAAGGCGGCGGCGGGACGCGCCCGCCGCACCGTGTCACTCCGCCTTGCGGACCCGGCGGCTGCGCTTGGCCGGCTTGGCGGCGGCTTCGTCGACCGGCGCCGCTTCCGGCTCGGCCGCGGGCTCCGCCAGCGCCGGCGCCACCGCGGCCTCCGGCGCCTTGCGGCGGCTGCTCTTGCGACGCGGCGGGGGTTCCGCCACTGCCGCGTCGGACGCTTCGGGCAGCGGCGGTGTGTCGACGACCGCCGGCGCGGGCGGCGGCGTTTCGGTTGGCGGCATTTCGGGCGCCACCGGCTCGGCGGCGGCCTTGCGGCTGCCGCGCTTCCTGCGCCCCTCGGCCTTGGCCGGCACCGCGTCGACCGGCGGCGCGGCGACGACCGGCGCTTCGGCCACCACCGCCACCACCGGCGGCTCGGCCACCGCGTCAGCCCGCTGCGCGGCGCTGCGATAGACGTAGGCGCCGGATTTTTCGTCGCGCCCGAACTCCAGCAGTCCCCGCGCCTGCGCCTCCTCGAGCAGGTTGCCGAAGGCCCGGAAGCCGTAGCGGGTTTCGCTGAAATCCGGCTTGCGACGCTTGATCGCCTCCTTCAGCACCGAGGCCCAGATCTTGCCGCTGTCGCCGCGCTCGGCAACCAGCGCGTCGAAGGTCTGCACGGCGATGTCGATTCCCTTCGTGCGCCGTGCCTCGACGTCCTCGCGGCGCGGCCGTTCCTCGTCGGCACGGCGGGCCGGCGGGTTGTCGCGGGTTTCGCGGCGCGACGCGGCGCGCTGGGTTTCGCGCACCAGATCGTCGTAAAAGATGAATTCGTCGCAGTTGGCGATCAGCAGGTCGGAGGTCGATTGCTTCACCCCGACGCCGATCACCTGCTTGGCGTTTTCGCGCAGCTTGGAAACCAGTGGCGAGAAGTCGGAGTCGCCGCTGATGATCACGAAGGTATTGACGTGGCTCTTGGTGTAGCAGAGATCGAGGGCGTCGACGACCAGCCGAATGTCGGCCGAGTTCTTGCCCGACTGGCGCACGTGGGGAATCTCGATCAGCTCGAAGTTGGCCTCGTGCATGGTCGCCTTGAAGCCCTTGTAGCGATCCCAGTCGCAGTAGGCTTTCTTGACCACGATGCTGCCCTTCAGCAACAGACGTTCGAGGACCAGCTTGATGTCGAACTTCTCGTACTTCGCATCGCGCACGCCGAGCGCGACGTTCTCGAAGTCGCAGAACAAGGCCATGCTGACGTTTTCGGGGGAGGCAGCCATCGGGGTCTCCGGTCGTTTGGCGGCGATGAGCTTACTCGCAATCGGGCCACCGTGTTAGCTTTCGCTCCCCTTCGCACGAGCCCCGCTGCCCATGAAACGCGAACCGCCCCCCGCCGACGCGCGCGGCACCCGCGTCGCGCTGATTTTCGCCCTCACCGCCGAGCGCCTGACGGCCTGGTACGAGCACGCCCAGTGGCCGACCGAGGCCCAGGGCGCCAGCCTCTGCGCCGACTGGCTGGCGCGCACCGGACGCAGCCTGCCGCTGGCCGGGCGGCGCCACCTGTCGGCCCTCAGCGACCGGCTGGCGCGCCACATCGCCGCCACGCTGTCCCGCGAGGCGGGGCTGTACACCGTGCACGAGATGATGGAATCCCTCGACCCGAACCACGACTCCGAAGTCGGCCGCACGCTGATGGCCGAATGCGAACGGCTCCTCGACGACGATCCGCCCCCGCCCGGCTGATCGCTGCGGCGCGAGCGGCATGGCGGGCGCCGACAGGGCGCAGGGGTGCTAGACTGAATTCCACCCCCTGCCCGGAGCCGGCCATGAGCACCAAGACCCTGGATTTCTGGTTCGAGTTCGCCAGTTCCTATTCCTATCTGTCGGTGATGCGCATCGAGCCGCTGGCCCGCGCCGCCGGCGTCACCGTGAACTGGCGGCCGTTCCTGCTCGGGCCGGTGTTCCTGTCGCTGGGCTGGAACGATTCGCCGTTCAACATCTACCCGCCCAAGGGCCGCTACATGTGGCGCGACCTGGCGCGGCTGGCGGCCCGCTACGGCCTGCCCTTCCAGGTGCCGTCGCGCTTTCCGAGGAACGGCCTGCTCGCCGCCCGGGTCGCGCTGGTCGGCGCCGATGAGCCGTGGATCGGCGATTTCGCCCGCGCCGCGATGAGCGCCAATTTCGCCGACGACCTCGACATCGCCGACCCGGCGGTGATCCACCGCCTCCTCGCCGGCCTCGGCCTGCCCGCCGACGCAGTGCTCGCCGCCGCCAACAGCGCCGACAGCAAGCTCGCCCTGCGCCGCCAGACCGAACGCGCCACTGAACTCGGCCTGTTCGGCGCCCCCAGCTTCATCGCCCCGGACGGCGAGCTGTTCTGGGGCAACGACCGGCTGGAGCAGGCGCTGGAATGGGCCGGCGCAGGCCCGGCAAACAGCATGGCGTAAAGTAGGGGCGAACTCGTTCGCCCTCGGACTTCAATCGACGCGCGACGGGCGAACTCGTTCGCCCCTACGCCTGCCCCGGGCGGGTCGTCGCGACCCGCTCGCTCACGGCTTCTTCGCTGCCTTTTCGGCTTTTTCGGCCTTCTTTTCGGCCGCCTTGCGGGCGCGCTCCTCGTAGTCGGCGCGGTCGCTGCGGGCCTGTTCGGCGCGGCGGGCAGCGGTTTCGGCTTCCTCGGCGCGCCGCGCGGTCTCGGCGGCCTCGTGGCGGTTGCGCTCCTCGGCCTCGACCAGCGCGCGCGACTTGGCTTCCTGTTCGGCGCGGATCCGCTCGGCGTCCTTTTCCGACAGTTTCTTCAGCCGTTCCTCGGTGTCGGCGCGGCCGCGCGCTTCAGCCTCGGCGCGCTCGATGGCTTTCTGCGGCGCGACTTCGGCCTCCTCGGTCTTGCGCTCGGCATAGCGGCGGTTCTTGTCGGCCAGTTCGATGCGGCCGGCCTGCAGATCGAGCTGGCGCGCCTTGCGGACGTCGGCCAGGCGCCGGGCGCGGGCCTGGTCGAGGCAGCGATTGACGAGGAAGCGCTTGTAGCATTCGATCTCCTCGTCGACGAAGCGTGCTTCCGCCACCTCCCGCAGCGCGCCGGCCTCGTCGCGCATGCGGCCGGCGCGGGCCAGATCGGCGGCGGGATCGGCCGGCGGCGGCGCATCCGCCGCCAGCGCAGCGGCGGGAAGCAGGAAGGCGAGCAGCAGGACGGACGGAACGAGACGCATGGCTGGGCAGGGCGGCGGACGACGGGACCGCTTACAATACCGGATTTGCCGCTTCCTTTCCTCCGTTGCCGTGATCCAGTTCCGTAACCTGCGCCTCGCCCGTGGCGTCAAGACCCTCATCGAAGGCGCCAGCCTGCAGATCCATCCCGGCTGGAAGGTCGGCCTCACCGGCGCCAACGGCTGCGGCAAGTCGAGCCTGTTCGGCCTGCTGCGCGGCGAACTGCACCAGGATGCCGGCGACCTGGAGATTCCCGCCGCGTGGGTGATCGCCCACGTCGCCCAGGAAACCCCGGCGCTCGACTGCCCGGCCCTCGAATACGCCCTCGACGGCGACGCCGAACTGCGCCGCATCGAAGCCGCGCTGGCCGTCGCCGAAGCCGCCCACGACGGCGAGGAGATCGGCCACCTCCACGGCCGCCTGCAGGAGATCGGCGGTTACGCCGCCCGCGCCCGTGCCGCCGCGCTGCTCGACGGCCTCGGTTTCTCCGGCGCCGACCTGACGCGCCCGGTGGCCGACTTTTCCGGCGGCTGGCGCATGCGCCTCAACCTCGCCCAGGCGCTGATGTGCCGCTCCGACCTGCTGCTCCTCGACGAGCCGACCAACCACCTCGACCTCGACGCCGTGATCTGGCTCGAACAGTGGCTCGGCGACTACCGCGGCACGCTGGTGCTGATCTCCCACGACCGCGACTTCCTCGACGCGGTGGTGAACCAGATCGCCCACATCGAGAACCAGCAGCTGACCCTCTACACCGGCGGCTACTCGAACTTCGAACGTCAGCGCGCCGAGCGCCTGTCGCAGCAGCAGGCGCTGTTCGAGAAGCAGCAGCGCGAGCGCGCCCACCTGCAAAAATACGTCGACCGCTTCCGCGCCCAGGCCACCAAGGCCCGCCAGGCGCAGAGCCGCATCAAGGCCCTGGAGCGGATGGAAACCATCGCCGCGGCGCACATCGACACGCCCTTCAGCTTCGCCTTCCGCGACTGCGGCGCCGCCCCCGATCCGCTGCTGCAGCTCGAAGACGCCGCCGCCGGCTACCCCGACAAGCCGATCCTCGCCGGCATGGAGCTGACGATCCGCCCCGGCGAGCGCATCGGCCTGCTCGGCCGCAACGGCGCCGGCAAGTCGACGCTGATCAAGCTGCTCGCCGGCTCGCTCAAGCCCAGCGCCGGCGTGCGCCGCGAAGGCAAGGGACTGGCACTCGGCTACTTCGCCCAGCACGCGCTCGAGAGCCTGCGGCCGGAAGAATCCGCGCTGCAGCACATGCTGCGCCTCGACCCGCAGACCCGCGAACAGGATCTGCGCAACTACCTCGGCGGCTTCGACTTCAACGGCGACATGGCGACCGCGCCCTGCGGCCCCTTCTCCGGCGGCGAGAAATCCCGACTGGCGCTGGCCCTGCTGATCTGGCGCAAACCCAATCTGCTGCTGCTCGACGAGCCGACCAACCACCTCGACCTCGAAATGCGCCACGCCCTCACGCTGGCGCTGCAGGATTACGAAGGCGGGATGGTCATCGTGTCGCACGACCGGGCGCTGCTGCGTGCCACCTGCGACCGCTTCCTGCTGGTCGACGGCGGCCGCCTGTCGCCGTTCGATGGCGATCTGGACGACTACAAGAGCTGGCTCGCCCAGCGCCGCGCCGCCGATTCCGCCGCCGCCCAGTGCCCCGACCGGGCCGCCGACAAGGCCAGCCGCAAGGCCGACCGCGAAGCCGCCGCCGCCGACCGTCAGGCCCGCCTCGCGGCGCGCCGCCCGCTGATGAAGGAACTCGAGCGGCTCGACAAGCAGCTCGCCCCGTGGAACGCCGAAAAGGCGCAGCTCGACGAACGCCTCGCCGACCCCGCCCTCTACACCGGCGCCGACGCCGGCGAAGTGCCGGCGCTGCTCAAGCGCCAGTCCGACCTGGCCGGCCGGATCGACGACGCCGAACTGCGCTGGCTGGAACTGCACGAAGCGCTGGAAGCGATCGGCGAGGTCGATTGAAGCCGTGAAATAAGTCCACCCCGCGCCGCTTTGCCGGTTGCCGGCATCCTGCCGTTCAACTAGAAATCAAAGGCGCCTGCGGGGACCGCTCCCCGCAAACGCCACCGCGGCGCGCAGACGATCTCCGGACGGCGAGGCGCCGCACTTCCCCCTGCACCGACGAACGGAGACGCTCATGAAACGCCTTGGCGATCTTGCCGCACGATTCCGGGCCTGGCCCCTCGCCCTTGTCCTCGCCGCCGCGATGCTGCAGGCGCCGGCGCAGGCGCAGGCGAAGGACAAGAGCGCGCCGTCCTACAGCTATTTCGTGACCGGCACGCAGTATTTCGTCGCCGGCAACCCCGTTCCGATCAAGCCGCTGCCGGCGCCGCAACCCCAGGCCGCGCAGCCGGTGGTCCTGATGGGCGGCGGCCCCGACGTCGACCCGGCGTATCGCTGGATGATCGAGCAGGCCGGCATCACCCGCGCCACCGGCGGCCGCTTCGTGGTGATCCGCACCACCGGCACCGACGCCTACGACCCCTACTTCTACTACAGCAACAAGCACGACGCGACCGATATCCCGGCGGTCGACGGCTTCGTCGGCGGCGCCTACCTCGGCCTGACGGCGGCGGAAACCCTCATCATCACCAGCCGCGCTGCCGCCAACGATCCCTTCGTGAACGCCGTGGTGGCCAGCGCCAATGCACTGTGGATCGCCGGCGGCGACCAGAGCACCTACATCGCCCTGTGGAAAGGCACCCGGCTCAACACCACCATCGCCACGCTGCTGCAGAACGACATCCCGGTCGGCGGGACCAGCGCCGGCGTCAACGTGCTCGGGCAGTTCGTTTTTTCGGCGGCGAACGGAACGGTCACGTCGGCACAGGCCCTCGGCGACCCCTACAACCCCTACATGACCTTCGACCCGACGCCGTTCGCGGGCACCAGCTTCCTGAACGTTGCGGCGCTCGGCAACACCTTCGTCGACCCCCATTTCGACTCGCGCGACCGCATGGGCCGGCTGGTCAGCTTCGTCGGGCGGACGATCAAGCTGTCCGGCACCGCCGGCTGCGACGGCGGCATCCTGAGCACCCCGTGGAGCGCCCGGGGAATCGGCATCGACGTCGAGACGGCGCTCATCGTGCAGCGCAGCCAGGGCCGCTACCTCGCCCGCCGGATGACCAACGTGTCGACCGGTTCGACCAGCGCCGTCCATTTCCTGCGCCCGCTGAGCGCGCCGGCAACCTGCAGGCCCGGCACGCCGCTGACGATGTACGGCGTGCAGGTGCAGCGCTTCGCCGACTCGACCACCACCTTCGACCTCACCAACTGGTGGAGCGGCGGCAGCGGCAGCCCGGCGGCCACCGAATACATCGTGGACGAGAACGCCGGCGTGCAGATGCCGGCCACGATTCCCTACTGAACGCCGCGCCCGGCAGGCCGTACCGACCGGACGGCCTGCGCGGCGCCTGCCGGCAGCAAGCCCCAACTCTTCACGGACCGTGCGCGCCCCCTTTGCTAGAATCGCGGACTCACCGTTCAACCGCCGCAATCTGGAGTCCCACGCCGTGCAACTCGTCTGTCTCGACCTCGAAGGTGTCCTCGTCCCCGAAATCTGGATCGAATTCGCCGAACGCACCGGCATTCCCGAACTGCGCCGCACCACCCGCGACGAGCCGGACTACGACAAGCTGATGAAGTACCGCCTCGACCTGCTCAAGCAGCACAAGCTGGGTCTGCCGGACATCCAGAAGGTCATCTCCGAGATGGGCCCCGAGCCCGGCGCCCGCGATTTCCTCGACGCGCTGCGCCAGGATTTCCAGGTCATCATCCTGTCCGACACCTTTTACGAATTCGCGATGCCGCTGATGCAGCAGCTCGGCATGCCGACGCTGTTCTGCCACAAGCTCGAGGCCGACGCCGAAGGCTATCTGGTGAACTACCACCTGCGCATGGCCAACCAGAAGAAGGAAGCCGTCCAGCGCTTCAAGGAAATCAACTTCAAGACCATCGCCGCCGGCGACTCCTACAACGACACCGCGATGCTCAAGGAAGCCCACGCCGGCATCCTGTTCCGGGCGCCGGACAACGTCGTCGCCGAGTTCCCGCAGTTCCCGGTCGAGCGCGAATACAGCGGCCTGATGGCCCAGATCCGCGCCGCCTCGGCCCGCATCTGATTCTGCCCCTTTCCTTTCGGACGCCGCCCGGCGTCCGCTGACAGCGCCATGCACCGCGAACGCTTCTATACCCTTTCCGCCTCCTGCCCCGACCGCTCCGGCATCGTCGCCCGGGTTTCCGGCTTCATCGCCGAACACCGCGGCTGGATTCTCGAAACCGCGCTGCACGCCGAACCGCCCGCCGACGGCGAGGGCGCCGGGCGCTATTTCATGCGCGTCGAGATCAAGGCCAACTCGCTGCCC